>JAGRCC010000129.1 GCA_020433785.1 Anaerolineae bacterium | reverse complement strand
CAGGTCTTTACCCGCCTCAAACTCATCGAAAACGCGCTGGGCTACGGCTATGAAGGCATGGAGCGCACCATCGATGCCCACATCAAAAATCTCCGCAAAAAGTTGCAGGTTAGCGACGACAGCCCGATCTATATTGAAACGGTCTACGGTATCGGCTATCGGCTGCGAGGTGAGGGATGAACAAACTGTGGCTGCGGCTGTCGCTGGCGTTTGGGCTGGTCATTGGGGTGACGGTCATCGCCGCCGGGCTGCTGGCCAACTATCAGGTAACCACCCAGTTTCGCCAATTCATGACGAACAGTCAGGCCGGTCTGGCCATCGAGCCGGATTTGATGGCCCACTATACCGCGCATGGCTCGTGGACCGGCGTGGAGACCGTATTTGAGACGCAGCACGGGCGGGGCATGAGCGGAGGCGGGATGGGGCACGGGCAGGGCATGGGCATGCAGTTTGGCCGGCCCAGTTTTGTGCTGGCCGACAGCGCGGGCCGGGTGGTTTACAGCGACTCCGGGCGAGAGGTATCGACCCAACTCAGCCAAACGCAGATCAGTAATGCGATTCCATTGGGCAATCAGGCTCAGCCGGTCGGTTATCTGCTGGTCGATGCGCCGGCGGGCGCTGCGGATCAATTGACGGGACCGGCCCGCAGTTTTGTTGCTCAAACGAACCGGGCGTTATGGCTAGCCGGGGGAATCGCCGGTGGGCTGGCGGTGCTGGTGAGTATCTTCATCGCCAGGGAGTTAGCCGTGCCGCTGCGACGTATGGCCGCCGCCGCCGGGCAGATCGCCCAAGGGCAGCTCGATCAACGTGTGTCGGTTCGGGGGGCTGATGAACTGGCCTATTTGGCGGTGGCTTTTAATCAAATGGCGACTGACTTGCAGCAGGCGGAGCACCTGCGCCGTAACCTCATCGCCGATGTGGCGCACGAGCTGCGCACGCCGGTGAGCGTCATTCAGGGCAACTTGCAGGCCATTCTGGATGATGTGTATCCGCTGGAAAAAGCGGAAATTGCCTCAATTTACGATGAAACCCTCACTCTCGGCCGCCTCATCGCCGACCTGCGCGATCTGGCTCAGGCTGAGGCCGGCCAACTTGACCTCAATCTCCAACCGGTTGAGTTAGGGCCGCTTATTGAAACCTTGGTTGATCTGTTTGGCGGGCTGGCCCGTGAAAAAAGGGTGGCGTTGGACATTGAACTGGCCCAGCACTTACCGCTGGTTAAGGCCGACAGTGATCGGGTCCGCCAAATATTGCACAATTTGCTGGCGAACGCCATTCGCCACACCCCGGCTGACGGGCAGGTGAAGGTGGTCGCTGAGGTGATATCCACGCCTAATCCGTTCGTGAAAATTTCGGTGACGGATACTGGTCCCGGCATCGGGCTTGAAGATTTGCCGCACGTGTTTGATCGGTTCTGGCGGGCGGATAAGTCGCGCTCGCGCCAGCAAGGCGGGTCCGGTTTGGGGTTAGCCATCGCCAAGCAGTTGGTGGAGGCCCAAGGCGGCACAATTGGGGTGGACAGCGAAGTGGGGCGGGGTAGCTGCTTTTGGTTTGGGCTGCCGGGCCTTGGACATAGTGGATAAAGCCTAGAGCATCAAAGCTCTGCTTTGATCGGATGTGACAAAGCGAGCTTTGTCGCTCCAATAAATTTCATGGTCAGGACTTACCGAGTTCTGACCGCGACAGTCACTTGGCCGACAATAAGTGGCTGTCACCTGACTTTGGCGTAAGTCCTGACCGGGTTGTTAGTTGGTTTGATGCGGTAGGACGACAATGGTAAACCAATAATTGCCGAACTCTTGGATAACACGGACAAATTGAGCAAAGTCTACCGGCTTGACAATGTAGGAGCTACAGCGAAGCTTGTACATGTTTAAGATATCCTGCTCCGCAGCCGAAGTAGTGAGGATGACGATCGGTAGATGATTCAGGGTTTCGTCGTCGGCAATCTGTTCAAGCACCTCCCGACCGTCCATTACGGGCATGTTCAAATCGAGTAAGATTAGGTCGGGCGTTGGGGCGTCGGCATAGCGACCTTGTTTGCGCAGAAAGGCCAGACATTCCTGCCCGTTGGGTACGTGATGAAGCCTGACCCTAAGTTTGGCCAGCGCGAAGCCTTCCCGGGTCAGGATGACATCATCCTCGTTATCTTCGACGAGCAAAATCTCGATGGGTTTGGGGTTGATTGGTAAATCGTTCATCAATAGGTCTCCTTTTACTGAGGTATTTCAGCAAGGGTAAAATAAAAGGTACTGCCCCGCCCCAGCTCAGATTCAACCCAGATCTTGCCGCCGTGACGCTGGGCTACGCGCCGACAGACGGCTAAGCCAATGCCCGAGCCGGGATATTCTTGCTGGGAGTGCAGCCGGCGAAAGATTTCGAAAATACGTTGGTGGTGCTGCCGTTCGATCCCTATCCCGTTATCGCGGACTGCAATAAGCCAGTGCTCGTCCTCTTTTTTAGCGGAGATATGAATGTGGGCCGGCAGATCGCTGTGATACTTTAAGCCGTTTCCAATGAGGTTTTGCAGAACCTGGGTCAACTGGGGGCGGTCACCTATAACGGTGGGCAGATTGTCTCGGGTGACGCGAGCGCGGGCTTCCCGGATAGTGGTGGTCAGCATTGTGGTGAGTTCGTCGAAGATTTCATTGAGAGACGTTGGCTCGAAAGGGCGGGTTTGAGCATCAACTCGGGAGTAGGCCAGGATATCGTAAATAACCATTTCCAGTTGTTTGGTACTGTTAACGGCGCGATTAATCCAGTCATCGGCTCGTTCATCGAACCGGCCCTGGTAGTGATGTTGCAGTAACTGCATAAAGCCGTTAATCGTGCGTAACGGCGCTTGTAGATCATGCGCCGCGACATAGGCAAATTGTTGCAGTTCCAGGTTGCTCTGCTCCAGAGCTTCGGCCTGGTGTTTGAGTTGGATATTATACCGTTTGATCTGATTGGCGGCCTGATTTTTTTCGGTAACATCGCGGATGATAGCCGTAATCAGGCGGCCTTCCGCCGTTTCCAGGGGGCTTAAACTTACTTCCACCGGAAATTCACCACCGTCGTGGCGCAACCCAAATAGCTCAAGACCATTGCCCATGGGGCGGACTTGAGGATTAGACAGATACTGGCGTCGGTGATGAAAATGTGCGTCTTGAAAGTGATGCGGCATGAGCTGCTCAACCGGTTGGTTAAGCAATTCTGCGCGTTTATATCCGAATAATAGTTCCGTCTGGGCGTTAACCAGCACTATCCGGCCATTTTCGTTAATAATAACGATGGCATCGGGCGCGGCTTCTAAGATAGTTCGAAACTTTGCTTCGGCCTCTTGGATTTGGTGAAATAAGCGCCGGTTTTCTTCGGCGGCCTTCTCTCGTTCTATATCATGATAATGAAGACTAAAACTTTGCCAGATGACCAGCGCCATAAAGAGCAGGCTGATTCCGCCCCAACTCAAGGAAAATAGAACGGCCGGACCTAACACGTTGGCTGCGCCGCCAGAATAGATGATCCACCCGAAAATTAAAGGGGCGACCATGGCCACCGGTAACAGAAGCCTGACCAGTTGCCCCCCTGATGAAGAATTGGTGAGCAAATGCATGAAGCCCTCGTTAGGACGCAGCCCAATTACGCCCACGACCAAGGCCACAATGCCCAGCGCGGTTAAAGGCGACATACCGGTTTCCGGATTGCCGGGCACCGCATAGAACGGATTGGTCAAACTGGCGTAACCGAACAGGGCCAACCAGGCGATACTCAAACCCGTCAGGCCCAGTATCATGGTCAAGCGCTTATGGAATTGACTTGGTAAGGGAGAGGCAGCAATTGATAATCCCACCAAAATCGTGCTGATAACGGTATGGGGTGAAGGCCGGCCTGGAAAAATACCGCCTTCTTGGGTGACCAGTTGCGGGTACAGGATAACTTCCAGATTAGGCCCCAATCGGAAAATATACTGTAATCCCGTCCACACACCAGCCAGCACGGCTGCCCCGACTAAGGCCCAGCAGACCCAAATCCACTGGGCTGCGGCCGGCTCGGTGACAACCTTATGGGAGATGAGCAGCGCTATACTTAGCATCAACAGAATGAGCATCGTGAGAGGGGTGGTAACGGGAGCGGATGGCAATAGCGTGCGCAGGATAGGGATATCGAATTGCCAGCCGCTCCAGACGATCGCGCACAGAATAATAACAAACCAGCCACAAACGGTGGGGACTTTATTCATTTTTACCTCGGCGGTGTAGGACCGCAGCCGGATCTACAGCTTGAAATTTTTTCGTCAACTTTGAAATAGCTTGGTTAGGCCCAAGAGGTATTAAGGCTAGTTGAAGTGGTGCGATGGTCGTTGAGACTGTATTGATGGGAAATGGGTGTGAATTAGATTCAGTATACCATAGGTGAAGAGAGGTTAAAAGGTTTGCCAGAAGACTTTCTAACTTTGTTGTAAACGAGTCCTTGAGAACATATACAAAACGAAGTTATGTGATCAATAGTTTAGAAAGGGCTATAACGCGTTCATTTGCCATGAAAAAAGCTTTAGATACAATGTAAACAGGCCCGATTAGCTGTAGCAATTGTTAAAACTTACATCAGAAGTAAATTTTCCACCTTTAGCCGACTATAAGGTCTCCTTTACGCACGCCGTCAGCTTTTTATTCTGTTCAACAGCGATTGTTTTTTGTTAATAACAGTTCGGGCCAATGGTTCCTCTATATAGTGTTCAGTCTTATTTTACCCCTTCATCTTTTTAGAAATATCAATTTTATCCATCGTTTTATTCAAAGAAGCAATGGTGCTTGCCGGTCAAGGCTATAATCATGGTCAAGTCAAAAATTCTCGTTATTGAAGATGATATGATTACCGCGTCGAATATCAAACGTTCACTTGAACAGTTGGAGTATGAAGTAGTTGATAGTATTACATCTGATATGAACGCAATGGATATATCGAGAGAAAAACGGCCCGAATTGGTCCTTATGGGAGTTGATTTAGATAAAACAAGGACCGGGATGGAAACAGCTAGGCAGATCTACCATCAGTTTGATATTCCGATTGTCTGTTTACTGACCTACAGCAATGAGGAGGCCTTGCGAAGCGATATCTATACTGAATCGTTTGTCTACATTATAAAACCATTTACCATCGAAACTTTGTTGGTTTCTATTAAGACGGCGCTTCGCCACCACCAGGCTGAAAAAATCTTGAAAGAGTCTCAAGCCGACCTAATGGCCATCTCTAATTCTAGCCTTCAAATTCAAATTCTCGTTGATCAAAGTCGCAACATCAAAATTTTCAACAAAGCCGCCTCTGAAAGAATGAAACTCATTTCGGGCAGACCCCTTGAGCGAGGGCGCCCGGCCCACGAGCTGGTATCGGAGAAAGACCGGGAAAATTTTGAGGAAAATGTGGGACGAGTTTTGCAGGGGGAGACCGTGACCGTCATGCAGCGGATGATGAATGGGGGTAAAAAACAGTGGCTGCACTTCTCTTTTAGTCCGGTTTTCAACGACGAGGGTCGAATTACCGGGGTTTGTATCAACTCGGTCGATAGTGTCGAAATGAATACAACGGCTGAGTTGCTGTCCGTTAGCGAACAGCGGTTACTTTCGGAAATTCAAAGTGTCCTCTTTACCACTGAAGAGTTGGTCAATAATGCGAACCTGGAGGATCTGTTAGATTTTGTCACGACCCAAACTAGACATCTTACGAATGCCGATGGCGTGGCTGCGTTACTGTGGAGTAATGACCGCGATACTCTCAAAGTTGTTAGTGTGAGCGGCCCTGATGCTCATGTAAAAGTCAATTCACTATTGACCATTAAGGGATCGATGGCTGAGACTGTATTGACCACCCATAAAACGCAGTTCAGTAGCTATCCTCAAAATGATCAGGTGCGGGCTATTAGCCAATTTTTGTCTTCCTCCGAAATTAACTCATTGCGGTGGGTGCCTCTAAAGGTGCGTGATAAAACATTAGGTTTACTTCTTCTTTGGAGCAAAAATAAAGATTTCTTCAAGGAACGCGATACACCAATCATTCATTTGTTTGCCAGCCAGGTGGCACTGGCCTTGTATAATGCGGATTTACATATTCAAAATCGGGAACTGGCTATCAAACAAGAAAGACATAGATTAGCCCAAACATTACATGACTCTGTTACGCAGTCGATATACAGCATTGGCATGGCGGCCCAAGCTGCGCTCAGGTACACCGATCAAGCGCTAACCCTCAAGGCCAAGAAGTCGATTGAATTGATCCATGCTCTTTCGCAAACTACATTAGCTGAAATTCGGGCTCATTTTCATGAACTGTATCCCGCGGATGTTGATGAGAAACGGTTGGATATGGCCCTGGCGCAATACTGTGATTCGTTGGAAAAATTATTTGATTTTAAGGTCGACTTAATTATCAACTCGAACATAAGGCTTGTCGGGAGCCAGGTTGAACATCTGTACTACATAACAAAGGAAGGGTTATGGAATATTATCAAACATGCTCATGTTAATCAGGCCAAGGTTATTCTGACCAAAGAGGCAAATGACATTATTTTAATGATTGAAGATAAAGGAGTGGGTTTCATTTATCCATCAGCTGATCATCACGTTTCAATGGGGTTGCGAAGCCTAAGCGAAAGAGTGGAGTTGCTGGAAGGCTCTTTAACAGTACAAACCAAACCAGGTTGGGGTACCCAAATAACCATTCGGATTCCGCAAAATAACTCAAATCGGGAATTGTAGCCCGAATATGAGCAGTTAAACTCTAACCATTTTCTGATGTTTTTCTTATATGATTCCTAAAGATTCCCCGTACTCTAGTACTAATAAGGTATTTAGAAGGATTAAACCGTCGTCTTAGTTAGGCTATTCATTTAAAAACTATGAAACGAACTCGGCTTTTATTGGTGGACGATCATGTGATTGTTCGTAAAGGTATCCGGTTATTTTTGGATACCGAGCCATCTATTGAGGTTGTCGGCGAGGTTGCCAGCGGCTATGAGGCTGTTGGCCAGGCTAAGCTTTTAAAACCTGATTTGATTCTGATGGATCTGGTCATGCCTAACGGCGACGGCATTCAAGCCATCGCCCAATTAAGAAGCTGTGTGCCTAAAACCAATATCATTGTTTTGACGACATTTAATGATGAGGATAAGGTCAAATCAGCTATGAAAGCCGGCGCCCACGGTTACCTGTTAAAAGATGCTGATGGACCGGCTTTGCTGCGGGCTATAACAACGGTACAAAAAGGGGGCATGCCCCTTCATCCAAGCGTGAGCAAAACTCTGTTACAAGACCTAACCCAGCAAATCAATGGTAATGGTGATAAATCTCTTACTGAGCGTGAACAAGAAATTCTGAAATTGGTAGGTAAAGGGTTGACGAATAGGAGCGTAGCAGAAGAATTGACCATAAGCGAGGGTACGGTTAAGATACACGTAAGTCATATTCTTGATAAGCTAGGGGTTAAAAGTCGAACTGAAGCCACACTACGAGCCATCGATATGGGGTTGATCTCGCCCGACCAGAGAAGTCGTTACGCCCATTAAATCTATTTGTTATAAAGTGAGAATTAGTACCTAATTCTCACTTTTTTTATGGGTTCAGTCAGAGATATTCTGGGTTTAATGGTTTGCATCTATATCTAAAGTTATAGATGTCTACCAGCCAATTGGCTTATTTATAAATAGGCAAAATCTACTAAAGAGAATATGACTTTCGGGAGTGGGCAAGGTCTTAGTAAAATGTTATCATGGTTGTCGAGTTTTGTTTACGAATTCTTTGCCAAAGATCCCACCACTAAAAATTAACTAAATTGGTCATTACAAAGGTTCTCACTAATCAAATAAATTCTAACTTTTTTTTTAACGTACTCTTACAGGCTTCATATTTTATCCTACTAATATTAATGGAGTACCTCACCCATATCGACTTGATTACAACATCTACGACAGAATTCAGTTAACCACGACAAATCTTAATGACTAAATACTTGCTCATTTAAAAGCTGCTAATATTCTGGTCGAATGTAGATAATCAGGTGTATTCCAATTAAGCGGGTAACCGCTCAACAAATTTTGAAATTGGAAACAAATGTCGATCCCTAAAGCGTCATTACAAATGACGGTGGGTCCACTGCCACATATCTACTATGCTAACTACCCACGTAAACCTTGCATTTGTGATCCTATTTATTATGCTAAGGTTAGGGATAATTACCATTTTTACGCTTTCATCCAGGCTCCTTAAATAACCTACGATTAGTTAGTTTAATGAGACCGTCCTATTGGTCGTTACTTTTTAGGATAATTTACCATTCATTGATGGATTTTTTGTTTTGATAGAAAACAAGTAAATAATAAAAAATGAGCTGGTCTAAAATGACCAGCTCACAGGGTACTAGATCAAATACTATGATGAGTCGATTTAGGTCCAGTAAATCGGACTCACGGTCACCTGATTGTTTTACAATCTAGGAAGCGTTTTGTATTTGACCCAATCACATGGTGTGATTCTAACTGAATTAGATACGTCTGTCAAGGTATGTGGTTATACCTATTTAAACTCTGCAGAAAAACTTGGCAAGGTGTAGAGTTTTTTGACGGCATTATCGCTTTGGAATCCATCCTAGGTCTAAAGCTTGGCCCCTCCCTGGTCTAAGTACCCATATAACATAAATACAAATAATAACTTCTGGCTCGGTTTTGAAATAAGCTTTAAAGCTACCATTTTGCCTTCTTAAACGAATTGTATCAAGACTCGTTCTGTTTGTGAAGCGTAGAATATTCGCGTTTGAAAGACTGGTAACTTAAGCAACAATTACGGGTATAAGGATAAAAGAGTTACGACTTTCGCCTAGGTCAGGTAGAGACTACGCGGGTAGTTGTTGCCTGTTGAATAGTGATAGCTTGTACATGAACCTTATCAGAAACAGGTGATTAGCTTTACTGTCACCTGATTGTCTACAAATAATCTCTGTTGTAGCCATCGCTCCAGAGATTAGTCATAATTGTTGTCGGTCGCCAGGTGCAGAATGCACTTGGACGGCGGAGCCTGCCTCATAATCTGTCACTTGATGAAAGAAGTGTCGGACCGGCGGAGCCTGTCTAAAACCCTCGAATCTCACCGCCGTTCAGTAATATGCGAAAAAAGAAGGGGTAAGAAGGGATTAATGGTAAAGATTAAGGTCAATCGGGATAAAACCACCGATGTTGTGTTGATGAATGAGCCAATCAGCGCCAAGGCGAAAATGAGAGAAATGACGCTTTTTTTGGTATCAACTTCAGCCCGACGACCCGATTTACAGAGCCAGCGGCCCAAAACAGTGGCCCATAAGTAGTTGATACTGAGCAAAACCAGCAACGTTTCGGTCTGAGCAGGCTGTTGTAAGCCCGATTGATCAATGTGCCAGCCGGAAGATTTATAGTCACGAAACATACATTCAATGCCCCACCGCCGCCGACCAACACGGCGCAGGGTGTGAGCAATTGGCAAGGAAGTGGCACAGTAGCGCACCTTATATTTGGTCCCTGTCGGGCTACTTTGATGGGGTGAATAAAAGGCAAACAAGTTGACGGATTGATACTGATGGTGCTTGGTCCATGTCAGGTTGGCCCGATAAATAGGGTGACGCGGTTTGATGACCAAATCTGCCAAGTAGACCCAGGCTCCATCACTGGTTTGAAAGTAGGTCTTTTTCTTCTGAGCCAAGATAAAATCCCAGCCGGGATGGGGGCGAATATAGCGCATCATAGGCACAGAACAAAACTCGGTATCACCGTGGACAATGACCTGTTGCTGGGCTGGAATGAGGGGCATTATGCGCTCCAGAAACTGAATTTGGCTCCGTGAGCCGGTCCCCCCAAAGGGACGAACTTGCCACCCCAATGGGATTGCCCGTTTGCGAAAGGCTAACGAAATCATGAGCAGATCCAGGCGATGTTTATCCAGATTGGTGCGATCCAAAATCAAATGCCATTGGGGTGCTTTATAACTGCTTAACGCGGCTTTGACCAACGGATGATAGGCCGCCTCCTGATTGAAATAAGGCGATAGCAGAAACCGCTTCAGAAACTGTTCTCGACTGTCTCGTTGGGTCTCTTTATTTAGCCAATTGGCCACCTGGGGTAATTGGGTCGTTCTTGCCAATTGCATACCACTACATACGCTGGCTAATCGCCTTAGGTGAAAGGGTCGATGGCTTAAATGCCTATTTAGCAACTCATAAACCCTGTTTTCGAGGTGTTCGCCACTCATTTTGGCCTACCTTAACTTTGATTTTGTGGTTTTTGCCTTTAGTTTGCCTGGCTGGCCTCCTTTTTACAACTTTTGTTATCTTTTTATGCCGTTTTATTTCGTATACTACTGAATGGCGCTGAGAACCCTCGAATAATAATATCGGCTGACATGGCCAAATTAACGAATGGATTACAGTTGTTGGTCGCAGCGAGGGGATAGGTAGCTCGAACTGCAACTCGAGCTGGCGGGTAACAACGGAGTGGTTGAACACCTGCTGCTGATTATAGTGTGGTGCAGGTTCGATGTCTATTACCCGATAGATGTGTATGACAATCAGTTTTTATACGTTGGCACCAGGATTGCTCACGATTTAGCGACTACTCAACCTGACTCAAGCAGAACTTCTCGGACTTCTCGGTCAGGACAGCAGGTCGTAGAATGAGAGAAGATCGAGGTGGGAGCATTTTGAATATGCGTAAGATCTTTAGTTAGAAAAATTTGTAGTCTCATCAATCTCTATTATGTAGAGGAGTTATGCGGTTAGTGTCAGTAAACAAGATCTGTCCATTTCGTGAATTATTAACTATACGTAATGATTGTAATAAATCTATTAATACTAAATGGAGACTCAATAAATGATTGAGAAGTTCAGCCAAATAGCCCAAGTAATAAGTGGATTGGATTGACTAGTTATGAATAATTCTACAACTTTCAAAAATGTATTGAGAAATAAGATCGACTCCCGAAATGCACGGATTGCAGTAATTGGCCTCGGCTACGTTGGCCTGCCATTGGCAGTGGAGTTTGCTAAAGCTGGCTTCTGTACGATAGGTATTGACAATGACGAACGCAAAGTTGAAGCCCTATCTGCTGGACAGTCGTATATTGATGACGTGCCGGAGGCGGAAATTCAAGCCCTGGTAAAGACTGGTCAACTCAAGGCAACGACAGACTATAGAGCGCTAGCGGACTGTGATGCGATCTCTATTTGTGTGCCCACACCGCTCTCAAAAACACATGATCCCGAATTGTCATATGTTATCTCCGCAGCGGATGCGGTCGCTAAATATATCCATTCTGGGATGCTTATTGTGCTGGAGAGTACAACTTATCCAGGAACCACTGAAGAAGTTATCGTTCCACGTATGTTCCAAAATGGTTTACAAGTAGGGCGAGATGTATTTGTTGCTTTTTCGCCAGAGCGCATTGATCCAGGTCGGACTGACTATATGTTGAAGAATACCCCCAAGGTGATTGGAGGAATGACACCAGCATGCAGTGAAATGGTACAAAGGTTATATAGTTGTATCGTGGAACGAGTTGTTCCTGTAAGTTCTTCAGCAGCGGCGGAGATGGTAAAGCTATTGGAGAATACTTTTCGAGCCGTCAATATTGCAATGGTAAATGAATTCCTGATGATGTGTGACAAACTTGGTCTTGATGCCCACGAAATTATTGAAGCTGCTGCGACCAAACCGTTTGGCTTCACTAAGTTTACCCCGGGTCCGGGTGTTGGCGGACACTGTATCCCATTAGATCCGCATTACCTGTCCTGGAAGCTACGCACGTTGAACTACAATGCCCGCTTTATACAGCTAGCTAGTGAGATTAATACCGGTATGCCAGCTTATTGGGTGGCTCGTGCTACCGACTTGCTCAATGAGGCTGGGCGATCTGTTAAAGGTAGTCAAGTATTGGTATTGGGTGTGAGTTATAAACCAAACGTTGATGATACGCGCGAAAGTCCGGCGCTTGACATTATCCGGCTTCTTGAGGCACGCGGTGCATTCGTTAGTTTTCACGATCCGTTTGTCGGCTCACTGTACTCTGAAGGTTTGGAGACCCCTCGCATTGAATTGACTGACATAACCTTGGCTGCGACGGATTGCGTGTTGATTGCGACAAATCACAAGAACTATGACTGGGCTTGGGTGCGGCAACACGCTGGTCTGATTGTTGACACTTGCTATGCGCTTGGCCCAATGGTAGCCTCAAGATATTTTCCAGCAGAGGAGATAAGATTATGAGACGTTACTTACTAACTGGGGTAGCTGGTTTTATTGCCTCCAAAGTGGCCGAGTTATTACTGGCTCAAGGACACATTATCATTGGCCTAGATAACTTAAATGAGGCTTACGATGTACGCTTGAAGGAATGGAGGTTGCGCCAACTCAAAGATTGCCCAAACTTCGAATTTCATCAGCTTGATATCTGTGATCGGATAGCCTTGAGTAATTTATTTGAACAGGTGAGTAACAATTCAAATTCCGAATCCGATCAGCCTCCCAGTTCGTTACCTCCATTTGACGCCGTCATTAATCTTGCTGCGAGGGCTGGGGTTCGTCAGTCAGCGGAGAATCCTTGGGTTTACATCGATACTAATGTTACCGGTACGTTGAATTTGCTGGAATTATGCCGAAATTTTGGCGTGAAGAAATTTGTCTTGGCTTCCACTTCCAGTTTATATGGTTCAAACAACCCTCGACCATTTCAAGAGGATGCGAACACTAACGGACCTTTATCGCCCTATGCAGCTTCGAAAAAGGCAGCTGAAGCACTATGTTACACGTATCACTATCTATATGGTATTGATGTCACCGTGCTACGTTACTTCACAGTTTATGGCCCGGCAGGACGGCCCGATATGAGCCTTTTTCGGTTTGTACAGTGGATTAGCGAAGATCAGCCTGTGACAGTATTTGGTGATGGTCAGCAATCGCGTGACTTTACTTACGTGGACGATATTGCCCGGGGAACAATTGCTGGGCTTAAGCCACTGGGTTACGAGGTAATCAATTTGGGCTCTGATGTGCCGATTGTGCTGAACCAAGCTATTCAATTGGTAGAGGAGTTAGTTGGGAAGAAGGGGAAAATTGAGACTCAGCCCCGTCATCCGGCTGATGTGCTGGCCACGTGGGCTGACATAACCAAGGCAGAGCAATTGTTGGATTGGCGGCCACAGGTCACATTTAGACAGGGCGTATCCAACTTGGTTGATTGGTATCAAGACAACCGTGCATGGGCTGGAGATATACAGACGAAGTAACCAAACTGTCCATGCATGGTAGGAGGCGAATTATGACTGCTAATAATCTTAAAAACCAACTAGGGGATTTATTCTCTGGTCTAAAAAACCTAGTTATCGAGCCGCCGACCTTGGATAAGGAGCATCAGAAGGATCAACTTCAACCATTAACCCCGTATCGTGAAACGGAGGAGTTCATCGGTTCGTGTGAGACAAAGAGTGAAAGGGAACAGGTAGAGGACCTGTCGATTCGCGGATGGACATCCGAATGGAGCAGTGTAATGCTGTTTCCTCAATATTCGGATGGATCCAGTCAGGGAATGATTCTTGAACAGTACCTCCTGATCGTCTGGAAATGGTTGTGGTTAATTGTTGTAAGTACGCTAATAGCGGCTACTGCCAGTTTTATGGTTAGCAGTTTTATAATCTCGCCTGTGTATCAAGCCTCGACAAAGCTGATGATCTCCGTCGGTGACGATTATAGTCTGTTCGAGTCAAGCGAATATTTGAGCACTACATACGTAGAGTTATTAGCCAAGGACCCGGTTACTGAGTCAGCAGCCCAGACTCTAGATCTGGACACAGGCCAGATTAAAAATGGAATTATTATCCACGCGATTCCTAAGACTCCACTCATCGAATTGACGGTTGAGCAGGACGACCCGCGCCTGGCGATGGAAATTGCTAATCAGATGGTGATAGCCTTCAAACAGGTTGCCAGGAAATCGAAATGGTTACCCGGTAGTGATCTCATTGTGGTTGAGGTTGCGACTCAACCACGGACACCAATTTCGCCTCAAATACCGCTTAACACGGTGGTGGCGGCTGTTGTAGGCTGCGCTCTGGGTACCGGCGCTGCCTTTCTTATAGAGTTCTTAAAGGTTATGTTAGGCTCAAAAAATCCGCGTTGAGGAGTCTCCTGATTAGGAATTATCTAATTGTCAGAGTCTTAAAGTGAAAGATTATTAAACCAGACAAAGCCGAAACAGGTCGGAATACTTTTGAGAAGCTCATTTTACTTACTCGCGAGAGCCTTAGAGGGTTTGAAAACAAAGAATGAAATTTTTGATTATTACGGTAGATACCGAAGAGGATTGGTTCGATAAACAACATAATAGGATTACTGCTATTACCGGGCTAGATTTCTTGCAAGAAGTTTGTGCCAAGTATGATATGATTCCCACATATCTTATAAACTATGTTATGGCAACTCATGACGATGCAATTGCAGTAATCAAAAACTACTTAGACGAGGGTCAATGCGAAGTTGGGCATCACCTCCATATTTGGAATACACCTCCTTTCGAGAATAGAAATTCGTACGGGGTTGACGAGAAATGGATTGGAGGGCTTCAATCTGAAATTCCAGATGATCTTTTTTATAAGAAAATGGCAGCGCTCCATGAAGCTATAGAAAAAAATTATGGCATCAGACCGACTTCGCATAGAGCCGGTAAGTGGGCTATCGACAATCGAACCTTACAGTGGCTCGCGAAGAACAATTATCTGGTTGATAGTTCCGTATGTCCTTATCTTTCATGGACCCATGCAAAAGGCATCAATGACTATATTAAAACCGATACCTACTATGCGCCAAATGCCCCATATTACCCTGACGCCAAAGATTTGACTAAGAAGGCAATAATCAATGAGAACCCCATCAATATTCTTGAAGTGCCTGTAACCGGAATTGGTGGTGATGTCTTGAGCAAAATCAATGTGAAGGGTATCGATAGATTAAGGTTGACTTTAAACAAGCTCGGGTATCCCGGTGTGAAAAATATGTCATTTCGACCTTCCGATACGGAGTTGCCATTCGGTGTCTTTCAAAAAGTGGCTCATTGCATTTTCCAATCAGATATCTCTTTTATTAACTTTATGTTTCACTCCAATGAATTAACCTTAGGTACATCTCCATATTCAATGACTAAAGACCGTTTCGAAACGCTAAGAAAGAATATAACATTCGTGCTAAAAACTGCCAAGGAATACGGTGTAAAAGGTATTACCTTATCTCAAGTTCCTGCTCTATACAATTAAGCTCATATCCAACTGAGATTATTACAAATGACTTCATCAAATACACTCTTATCTGACGCGCCTCCAACTGCCTCGCCGCAGGAACGTAGGTTAGATACTACGCCGACACTTGGCAAGGCTCGGCGCCATTTTTTGTACAATGTTACCTCAAATGTGACCTTTGTGGTGTTGAACACAGGCGTCATGTTGTGGTTTACCCCTTATCTGATTCATAACTTGGGGGTGGCTGCATACGGGATGATCCCACTGGTGTTTTCAGTTATCAGGCATCTGTCGATCGGCACGGAGGGACTAAATGTCTCAATTGGCCGCTTCCTGGCAATTGATCTGAATCGGCTGGATGAAACAGAGGCTAATAGAACGTTTAATACGGCGTTTTTCATTTCGGTGACCGCCGTGTCTATTTTCGCTCCGTTTATACTGGCATCAACCTGGTGGTTCCCTGTATTCTTTCAGGTGCCAGTGGGTTTAGAAAATCAGGCCCGTATATTATTCGGGTGTTTAGCTATGCACTCCCTCTTGACCGTCCTGGGTAGCAACTTTGGCGTTTCAAGCGTGATCCTTCACCGCTTTGATCTTCGAAACCTGATAAAGATCCTGGCCTTTGTTGTGCGTATAGGATTGGTTGTCGCCTTGTTTACGACGCTATCGGCGCAATTGTGGCATGTTGGAGTTGGGTTTGTGCTCGCGGCTATCGTCGCTTTTTGTGGAGATTGGTTGGTGTGGCGTAGGTTGACACCCCAATTGCATATCATGCCTTCCGCCATCGACCGCTCGCGTTTAGGCCAACTGCTTGACCTTAGTGGCTGGTCGATTGTCAATCGGGTCGGACTGCTTTTGTTCTTGAGCATTGACCTAATTATTGTCAATCTTTTTTTTGGAGCCGAAGTGACAGGTCTATTTGGAACCCTATTGCTTTTTCCAGAGTTGGTTAGAACCCTGATATTCACGATATCCTCTGTTCTTAGTCCAGCCATCGTAGCCCGTTATGCCGTTCAAGATTTTGAGGGCGTAAAACAGTTGGCTTCCCAGGCAGTCAAGCTCATAGGCATTTCGCTGGCCATACCCGTTGGACTGCTATGCGGATTCGCTCGGCCCTTGTTGAACATTTGGTTAGGACCGGAATTTCAAAGTCTTGATACATTGTTAATCGTAATGGTGGGACCTTTGAGCGTCTCCATGGCAACAGCTCCATTGAGTGAGGTTTTGACCAGCTATAACAAAGTTCGGTTACAAGGTACTGTTACTATTATATTAGGAATTATAAACGTGGGCCTGGCATTCTTGTTAGCCTGGTGGGGGGTCTGGGGAGCCGCTGGTGTAGCCGTCGCCTTTGCTATTGTTTTCACGATCAGGAATTCGATTTTTATTTCTATTTATACGGCGCATGTAATGGGATTGAAGTGGTGGATTTTTGTCCCCCGTTTGAGTGTTGGCATGATTGGTACAGTTTTAGTTGGATTATGCGGTTACGGCCTGACCCAAATGTGGTGGCCGGAGAACTGGTTTGCTTTAGGGGCAATGGCTGCACTTGTGTCGCTAGGGTACGGGGTCGGAGTTTATTTTCTGGGTTTAAATCGCGAAGATCGAAATCTGCTCTGGGGGTTACTCCCTCTGCAGAACTTTATCAATGCTAGAAGGTAAACAAGAGGCGGACATCGGTGCCTGCATGGTTTTACGCTCCTAGTTTAAAGACGTAGGAAGAAATAAAATCGTTAACAACGGATAGGAATATCTAAAGTGAAATGGTGTTTTATTGCTCCCGGATATAAAACTGTAGATATATTGCATGACAACTCCAACGAGTTTGGAGGTGGGGAGTCACAGGTAGCTTATTTGGCGACTGGTCTGGCCAAGCTAGGCCATCAAGTTGATTTGATCTACGGCGATGACCGGGCCAACGTTGCACCTCGTGTTATCGCAGGAATCCGTTGCCTGCATGCTTTCCCCTCCTGGAAACGTCCTGAAAGTTTACCTGCTTTTTGGGCGGCGCTCAACGAGTCGGCTGCGGACTTGATCTACGCCAGGGTGCCCAATGTATTTCTATGGCTGACAGGGATTTTTTCTAAAAGTCACCCAAGCTCAACGTTGGTATTTGCTCCGGGGGGCGATAGGAACTGCAATCCATGGCAAGCATTTACCCCCCGCAACAAATGGCTACATACGCCGCTTTATGCCTTAGGTTTACAACTGGTGGATATCATTGCAGCCCAACATGACGCCCAGGCAGACTTGATCAGACCATATGTAAGGGGAAAACTTATTGTTGTCCCCAATCTGATGCCAACCATTACATGGAAGGCGCGTAAGTTTGAGGAAACGGACATTGATGCTATCTGGATTGCGGGAATACGCCCCGTAAAGCAGTTACCAGTTTTTCTGGACGTTGCAGAAAAATTACCAGACCTTCAATTTGCCGTGGTTGGAGGCTTTGCGGCATCAGTAGATCAGGAATCACGCCGCGATTTAGAAAACAGGATGGCACGCATGAGCAACTTGCGTTTCTTGGGCCCCCAACCTCGTGAAAAAGTCTTTCAACTCTTGATTCGTAGCAAAATTCTTGTGAATACATCAGTGTGGGAAGGATTCCCCAACACTATGCTGGAAGCCTGGAGTGTGAATGTACCAGTGGTCTCATTGAAAATCGATCCCGGAGGCGTCATCCAGCAAGAAACCATTGGGCTGGTGAGCGGAACTATACCCCAACTGATACATGATGTTGAACAGTTGGTCCAAACGCGCCAACTGAATTGCGAGATGGGCAAGAAAGGGCGGGAGTATGTAGACAAGACGCACAATTGGGAAGCTGTACGTCGGGCTTTGGAGCAAGTTATGCCCGGTGTACAGCCTCAAGATGACAGGCTGGCCGCCGAAGAAAGTCACGCTGTAACATGAGACAGCAACCTTTCCCCTGGTTGCCAAAGTTCTGGCGCGGAGGGTTGATTTTGCTGGCCATATTGGCTGCTCTTGCCGCAGGTATGTCGCCACTTGTCTGGACCTCGCCACTCGCTCCGATGATGGTGGGAGGGATTTTCGCAGCAGCGGCCATTGGGGTTGCCTGGCTGCGCAAGCCTAATGGGGCTTTGTATGCCGCGATCTTTTTGCTCCTCCTGCCTAGAGGCGGGTTCATTCCAAGAGACCTACAAGATGAGTTGGTTGAACTGGTCATGGGCTTCGCCTTACTGTCCTGGTTTCTTAATGCCGTTTTCCGGCGTCGACCGATTGTTCTGGGAAGCACCAACCTGCTAATGATAAGTTTTGTTATCTGGAGTATTGTCACGTTGACGTGGGCGTCCAACTTCGAGTTGGCGCGCGCAGTATTTTTATCGCTTATCATCGATTTGGCGCTGTTACTATTAATCGTCAACGAAATTGACTCCCTCCCAACTTTAAATGGGTTGATGAGTACGTTGGCTATTAGCGGCTGGATATTGGTATTGGCCGGGCTGAATGCCGTCATAACCCAGACATACGAGATTTCAGGTAGACTTGTGGTGATGGGCATGAACGTCAACGAATATGGTATCTCGCTCATTGTGACAATGCCCGGTGTTCTTTGGCCCAGTCTTTGGCCCCCCAAGCAGCAGGGATTCCTACGAAAAATTTCTGGTTATTTATTCATATTGCTAACGCTAATTTTGATTGCCTTTAGTGGTTCGCGAGGCAGTCTCATCTCATTCTTTGCTATTCTGTCGGCTTTTTGGCTTTGGAAACCTACACGCCCTTGGGGAAAATTAACCCTACTTCTTTCAGCCATGGCGATAGTTACTACTCCCTTCGTCTTCTCAAAAGTTCTCGATCGTTTTGCTACAGGTGACGGGGGGGCATTGGGTGGAAGGATGGTTATCTGGGAGGCCGCGTGGATGCTCATTCGTGACCATCCCTGGATTGGCGTGGGGATCGGCAATGCCCCTGAGGCGGTGCTGCCTTATCTTAAACAATTAATAGACACCGGGTCACATTATACC
This sequence comes from Anaerolineae bacterium, assembly GCA_020433785.1. The sequence goes on along the minus strand of JAGRCC010000129.1, from coordinate 25,066 downwards.
CACAGGTCATTACACAACGCATTTCTGGCGGTTTGGGCTGAAACAGGGATTTTCGGGCTGATGCTCTATCTGAGTGTTCTGACGAGCGCCGTCTGGTCGTTTGTTCGGCAGGTTCGCCAACACGGGGCGAATGACATGTCTCCTCTAACCTGTTATCTTGCGCTCACATTCTGCATTTTTGTAGGGTACACCCTGTCGTGGATCAAAAGCGGCGGATTTGAATATCATCATACCTGTTTTTTGATGCTAGGACTATTATTGGTGCCTACCCGCTTGAGCCATATGGAATAATGTAACACGTGGAATCTATAGTTAGCACGAGAAAACTTAAAATGGATATAAATATGGGGTCCGGGACCAAAATAGCTGTTATAATCGGCCAATTGGCTGGGGATGGAACTGAACGGCAGCTATACTCATTTCTCGTAAATTGTGATCGAAGCCGTTGGACTCCAATGGTTTACGTCTCTGGCGCTTTAGGCCCTTGGTACGACCCAATTTGCGAGTTGGGAATACCGGTCATTTTACTGCAAGGCAACCCTGTTATGAAGTTGTGGCAGTTTCGTAAATTGTGCAGAAGCTACGGGATCCGGCGATTCTTTTCTTGGTCCTATTATACGAATGGGTATAGTTTAGCTTTGTTGGGACTTAACATTCCCTGTATCGGATCTTACAGGACTGTTTATTCTCCTAGGTTGTTTAGTCACTACAAACGGATGCTATCCCGGCTTGGTTTTGTTGCCGTTTCTACCGTCGTCTGTAACTCTCAAGAGACCGCTGCCGCCATAGGTCGCCAGGTAGGCGACCGTAAACGTGTGATCTACGTTCCAAACAGTGTCCAACCCGTAAATGATATGGCATCTTGCCGGACGGCATGGCGCCAGCGATTGGGTATTTCGGCAAACGAGGTTTTGATTCTGGGCGTTGGCCGGTTGACAGCCTTGAAAAATTTTGCCAGGTTTATCGAGGCTGTAGCCAGCGTCCATCAAACAATACCAGTTCGAGCTGTTGTGGCCGGAAGAGACGACGGCTGTCTCAGGGGCTTGGAGCAACAAATAGCGGAAGCCGGACTTGAACCAGGGGTTATCCGCTTTATTGGCCCTGTTCCTGACGCTCGTGAATTAATGAGTGCCGCAGATATCTTTGTACTCTCCTCAGAGTATGAAGGTATGCCAAATGTCGTGATGGAGGCGATGATAGCTGGGGTTCCTTGTGTGTCCACCAAGGTAAATGGCGTTGGTGCTTTGATCGAAAACGGGATCAACGGTTTCATAACGAAACATCGAGCAGCTGCCTTATCCGAAAAAATATTGTTATTAGTTAAAGACAAGCAATTACGAGAAAATATGGGCGCTAAAGCAGCAGCACACATGAAGGCGTCCTTTGATTCAAAAGACGTTGCAGCCCGTCTGTGGCAACTATGTGACTAGAAATCCGATGAGCGCGTAATGGTTTATTAACCCAATTTCGGCACCAAGTTGATATCTTATACACTACACCTATTTGAAAGGCGGTCTTCCAATGAAAATCGTGGCATTGGCCGATGCTTCTCACCTTCATACACAGAAATGGGCTTCCTATATGAGAAGTCGAGGACACGAACTTGAGATAATATCCTTCGAACCTGCGAAGTTGGACTATGCTCAAGTTCATTACATAAAAACCGGAGTGCATAAAGTAAATGGGGGCAATTGGTACTATTTACTGGGATTGCCTCTGGTGCGCCGACATCTTTTGCAAGCGAAGCCAGATCTCGTGTTCTGTCACTATCTAACCAGTTACGGGTTGATTGGTGCCTTGCTCAAATTCTCTTTACCATTGGTTACGAGATTACAGGGTACGGACATTCTGGTGACGCCCAACCGTTCGGTCTGGTATCGTCTAATGGCGCGTTATGCCTTGAACCGGTGCGATCTAATCATGATGGCGGCGGCTCATATGGAGCCACATGTGCATCGGTTGGCCGCGGGCAAACCGACTTTGGTTGTACCGCTAGGTGTGGATCTCCGGAGGTTTAATCAGATGAACTCATCGGAACGGGCCGAATTTAGCTGTATCTGCACTCGGCAACTCGTGAAAAATAGCAATATTGGCTTAATTTTGGAGGCCGTTGCTCGTGTCCGCCAGATTCAACCGGCCGTTCATCTGACAATAGTGGGTGACGGACCGATGAAATCGGATCTCCAAATTATGGTTAATCAACTTGATCTTACAACTTGCGTGACGTTTTTGGGCGAGGTGCCTAATAATATCATCCCTAAGCTATTGAGCCAACATTCTCTCTACCTGGCGGCAACTACTTCCGATGGTACCTCAAATTCGCTGATAGAAGCCATGGCTTGTGGAACATTTCCAATCGTATCGGATATTCCTGGTAATCAACCATGGATAAACAATGGCGTTAATGGTTTTTTGGTACCCCTGGGTCGAGCTGATTTGATGGTTGACTGCATACTTGAGGCTTTTGGTTCACCGAAAATGATATCAAATGCCCAACAGATCAATTTAGAAATCGTGAGGGATCGGGGTGACTATCACTCAAACATGGCTAGAGCTGAACAAGCGATGGAGGACCTGTTTCAATTGAAAGCATATAAAGGGGGTCAGAAGATTCGACCCATTTGTGATAGCTAGGAGAAATATGAAACGAAACAAGGGTCTACCTGCGATGGCGATGTTAGTGGTGATTTGTACGGGCCTTTCAACGATTAATGCGGTTATGCCACCAACATCTACCAACAAACTGGTGCCTGAGATTTACTACGTCGCTAAGAACGGTAGCGATAATAACCCTGGCACCGAGGCCAAACCATTTCGTACTGTTAGCAAAGGCATCACTGCTCTTGGTCCTGGAGACATCCTGTACGTGAGGAGCGGTATATATTATGAGACCCTAACTGAGGATTTTCCAAGTGGAGACTCATGGGATAATCCTGTCACAATTGCGGCTTATCCGGGTGACACCGTTACCATCAAACCCAATTCAGGTCCATACGTTTTTCTCTTTGAATATTGTCATTACATCATCATTGACGGCTTTATTCTAGATGGGGCCAATGTTGAGAACGATGTCATCAAGATTACCTGGGAAGCGCATCACATCAGAGTACAGAATTTAGAAATAAAGAATGCTCCTGGGCAAGGAATACTAATAACCAATCATGGCTCGATTGATTCGGATTACAACGAGTTTATCAATCTTAACATCCATAATAATGGGATCAATGATTTGGATCATGGCATATATGTCAGCACCAGCCATAATCTGATTACCAGTTCCACTATTCACCATAACGCGGGTTTTGGAGTTCATATCTATGATGAGATTAGTGAGAACAAGCTTTGCAGCAATTGTGCGAATTATAACGTTGTAAATAACAATTTGATATATGATAATGCTCAGGCCGGAGACAGTGGACCAGGGATTATTTTGAGTTCCGGAAATTACAATCTGGCCTATAATAATGTCATATGGGGGAACAACGGTGGTATCCAAATTGAATACAAATCTTCAAATGCGGAAGTATATAATAATACGATATACGCAAATGATAGCTATGGCATCAAAATTGGAAAAGATGGTGTCGCTACCATCATTAGGAACAACATCGTTTATCAGAATGGGAGTATGGCAATATCAGATGGCGGAGATGGCACAACTCAAAACCACAACCTGATAAATAAAAATCCACAATTCGTGGATGCATCAGCCCATGATTTGCATCTTCAGTCGACTAGCCCAGCTATTGACACTGGTGTTTATTTGAGTAAAGTTCCCGACGATTTTGATGGGGTTTTTAGACCACGTGGATCCGGTTTTGACCTCGGCGCTTACGAAACCCCTTTTTCGATCAGAGTAATTGACCTACGTATGGATGTCATCACCAACACGCTAGGGCTGACCGCTACTCTGCGCTGGACAGCTCCTCTCGATGCGGTCACTTATACATTACGTAGCAGTGATGTATATCTCACCGAAGCTAACTGGAATGATGCCGTCGTCATCCCGGTTCCGTTTAACGCGTCGGTACCTAGCAGCATCGAACAGCTAAGTACACGCCTAGATTATCCTGAGGATGCTGTGTATCTTGCCCTCAAATCGCAAAACAACAAGGGAAATTGGTCAGAGCTTTCGAATATCGCCTTTTGGCCCCATCAGGAAGTTTACCTGCCCCTCATAATCAAACAATAAATTTTGGTATTTTATCTATCTTTTTAATAAAGAGGGTTTCGAGATGTTTAAAATTCCCACCAGGCTTTATTACTTTCTTCTAAGACATATTAACAATGAAACCAGGGTGAGATATGCCCGACTTATCGGTGTCGACGTTGGAGAGAATTGCCGGTTGTACTCTACCAGTTTCGACACCGAACCTTATTTAATTTCGTTGGGAAACAATGTAACAGTTAGTGTAGAGGTATTATTTATTCCGCATGATGGAGGGGTTTCGGTTCTTCGCTCCATCGATCCAACAATTGATTATGTACTTCCAATCGTTGTAGAAGATAACGTATTCATTGGGGCGCGGGCCATCATTCTGCCAGGAGTCATTATTGGAGCTAATAGCGTTGTGGCGGCTGGCGCTGTTGTTACAAAATCCGTTCCTCCCGGCTCAATCGTTGCTGGGGTACCTGCACGCGTCATTTCCACTTATGAGGCCTATTTAAGAAAGTTGAAAACTGGAGTGCGCACCAAAGATTTGTCACCAGAAGGAAAAAAGCGATTCCTGTTAGATTTATGGGGACACTCTCCTCAGGAACAAAAGCAGACATTACTGGATTTAGAAAAAGTTAACAATGGTAGGATTAAGCTGACTTTTTAATGAAGCCTTAGTTCGGAAGCCGGGATTTTGGCTTTCAAGACGCACTTTCTTGATAGTCAGGCCAGGTAATAACCAACAATCTTCCAAGATTTGGTTCAGGTTAATCGAATTGAGATTTGTAGTAATGTACCATCCATAACATTCTAATAAAGGTGCTACACAATGGCCAAATTGTTATTAAGATGCTTATTTTATCTGCAATTCCACAATGTAATGCGTTATTTATCTAGGAAAAAGGCCACCATATTAACGTATCACAGCTTTACGGATAAAAAAAATCACCCAGGCATTGAAAACTACAAACCTACCCACCTTAATGTCCAGGCATTCAGAGCCCAAATAGCATACTTGAAGAAGTACTATCACATTATTTCCCTAGATCAACTCGTTGAACATATTATTAACGGCGCAAGCATCCCCTACAATTCTGTGGTCATCACCATTGATGATGGGTATCAATCGAATCATAAACTTGCTTATCCTGTCCTTAAAAAATTTAGGGCACCGGCAACAATTTTTTTAGCAACTAATTTTGTCGATAAAAAAGATTTTCTATGGGTAGATAGACTGCTGTATGCCCTAGATAAGACAAAGGCCAAAAGTCTCAAAATAAAGATCAATAATGAGATGTTATCGTTTAGCCTTAACGATAATGCTTCAAAGATGGCGTGTGATAGAAAAATTAGAGCCAAATTAAAAGCGATGCCTCAGGAATCTGTACATAAAACTATTGAAAGTATAGAGGCTAGCTTAGGGCAAAAATTATCTATGGGTGAAGATACACCAGAGACATATCTACCTTTAGAATGGCCAGAGATTTTAGAAATGGTGCAGAGCGGAGTTGTATCAATAGGAAGTCACACTTGCAACCACGTGATCGTATCTCGGTGTAATATCGAAGAAATGAAGAAAGAACTACTTTTATCGAAGCAGCTCATTGAAGAAAGAACCGGGCTGAGTTGTAGATTGTTTAGTTATCCGAATGGAAACATTGGGGATTTTAATCATCATACGAAGACGCTGCTGCGCAAATTAGGCTACTCATGTGGTCTGATTACCGTTACCGGAATGAATCAAGAGGAATCAGATATATTCGAATTAAAAAGATTTGATATAGCCACCGAAGATTCAATTCGGTTTGTCATGGTTGTATCTGGAGTCGTTAAATTGATTGGAGATGTGAAATCAAGCGTTACCGATGCCAAGAAACTGGCAAGCAGCTTCGTTTATGATTTGAGAAGAAAGACCAATATTACTGATCCTGAGAAAAATATCTGCATCTTGTACTTGATACTTTCCCAAATGCAAGAAATTGCGGATTTGCAGCAGGTAATCGATTTGCCGTGGGTGTGATAACAGCTTTGTAGAACATTCAATTAAGTGAATGAGGTAGAGATTATATGGATACACTCAAAATTGGGTTAGCACAGGTCCTTTCGTTATCAGGTTCTTACTCGCCCTTTCAATCATTGCTGGCACGACTCTATGGCGGATTCATACTTGCGTTTCACAACCTCGAACCCGAGCGTTTCATTCAGCAAATCGAAGCTCTGAAGCCGAATCAACCGATATCACTGTCTGATTTGATCTCACGTGCGGCAAATAATGAGTCTACAGCAGGTTGCTTTGCCATTACCTTCGACGACGGAGTCGGAGAGACAGTGAGAGCCATTACGCAGGTCGCTGTAAAGCACAACTGGCCGGTGACATTCTTTCTGCCAACTGATTACTTGGATAATCCAACCCAAGGCATGATCTTTCAATGGTGGCGCTGTTTAGAGCCTTATCTACCGTCTACAAAAATTCATCTTCCAGACGTTGGGAATATTGATCTGTCTAATAATATAAAGATGCGAGAGTTTAAGAGACATGTAAAGCATTTGATCGATACCAAACGTAGAAATGAAACTGAGCCATTGATATGGGGCCTGGTCGACTTTCTGACAAAAAATGAGTATGTCAAGGAAGAATGGCTTAAGCCGCCTGCGCCGATCACCTGGGAGGAAGTGTCGCAGATTAGCACGTACTCTGTCATTCAGTTCGAGAGTCACGGAATTTCCCATAGTCCGGTGTCTTCGCTCTCGCCGGAGCAGCTGGAGCAAGAGTTGGTTGCCAGCAAGCAAAAGATCAGTGACGCTACGGGCTATCCTTGCAAACATTTTTGTTATCCCTTTGGTGGCCAAAGAAGTATCGGGGACTTAGCACCGAAAATTGTGGCGAAATATTACCAGTCGGGGGTTACGATGCATCGGGGCCGGGTAGGAAGACCAAAATCATTGTATTCGCTGCCTCGAATCCCACTTTATCCAAGAGACGACGCGAGTATGGCTAGGCTCAAGACCATAACTGTGTAGAAACGATTGGGCTGGTTGAAACTCCAATTCCCACATCAATCCAAGCTGATCTATACGTGGCTTTTACTGTAATGGTTAGTTGCCTTTGTGCTCAATAGAAGCGAGGTGAGACTGAACTCAGCAATGGAAATCGCAGATAAGATCTGTTGTTATGAGGCCGACCGTGGAAAGTCTATCTTCGACTGACTATCATGCTCAATGAGGAGAATATATCCGGCTTAGTCCACCACTTCTCTTAGCCGATTCGCGCCGCTTAGTCGCTGAATTTGCGGCCTACTATAACAATGAGCAATTGCATCGTGCCATCGGCTGCATAAACAGCAGTTACCGCAGTCTGTCTGCGCTGAATTTCAATATATGCAAACCAAGGAAAGGTTGGCTATGAATAAACATTGTCTTATCTCTTTTATTTTTCACAAAATTGGACCGCCCCGATTTTTAGGTGATATATATTCTCTACCTGTAGCCAGTTTTACTCAATTTATTCACCAGGCAACTCAAAATTCTTGCCATTTCGTAAAATGGAGTCAACTAATCTCTGGAGACATTAAGAAATCTGAAACATTATTCGCCCTAACGTTCGATGACGGTTTTGAGAGCGATGTAACCCAGGTATTACCTGTATTACAAAAACATAAACTCCCCGCGACTTTCTTTATAAGTCCTGACCTCATCGGGCAGCCTGGTTATCTAACATGGAAACATGTGCGTATCCTGGCAGAGGCGGGTATGACAATTGGATCTCACACTTTAACGCATGCCTGGTTGCCTGAACTGAGTTCAAGGGAAATAAAAGATGAACTAAGTATTTCACGCAAAATGCTTGAGGATAATATAGGCGCTCCCATAAATATGCTATCTGTGCCCGGTGGATTTTATAACGATCGAGTTCTGGAAATTGCCAAGGAAACGGGCTACATTTTAGTGGGTACATCCGATTATGGTGTGGACCAATTGGCAACTAACGGCTGTAAAAATTCCAAAGTACTTAAGCGGAATACTATAAGTCTGCGTCTCTCATTTAAGGATATTCAGACCATGCTATTGGGTCATATACCGAAGAAAATTTTGGTCATAAATCGTCTTAAATGCTGCGCCAAAAAGTTTATCAAACCAACTCGCTACAGACAGATGTCAAAATATTTTACTGTTTTCCCGTTCATTTTTGACTGGGGTGTTGAATTTGAAAATATCCAGCTCTTGGTAAGAATAATCGCACGTTGTACATAGAACTTTTTACCCTCAAACTTTTAGATATTCCTGTAAAAAACCTTCAAATATTTAGGTTAATTTATAACAACTTACGCTGTCAAGACATAATTAAATGGAAAGGGAATTTGTAAAGTTTCTGGATTATGTTTATGGCATTAGTAAATTTTATGGTTTTACGTGAGCTGCTACTATGAACCCAAAAAAAACTCCTTTTGTCTCTGTGATTATGCCTGTCCGCAACGAGGCTGACTTCATTGCTCAAGCTCTAGCCATGGCGTTAGGGCAGGATTACCCCCAAGATCGGATAGAAGTGATTGTAGCTGATGGACTGTCTACAGATAGAACTCAGCAAATCATTCAATCCCTTATTGGCCAACATCCCAATCTAAAGTTAATCAACAATCCCCAAAAAATTGTTCCCACAGGTTTGAATGCAGCCCTGGCTTTGGCCCAAGGTGAAATTATCATTCGGATGGACGCTCACTGTGAATATCCAAAGGATTATGTAAAAAAGCTGGTTTTGTTGTTACAAGAAACAAATGCCGCGAATGTGGGTGGAGTTCTTATTACTACAGGCTCGGCTAACTATGCCCAAAAGTCTATATCTGCTGCCTATCATTCCCCCCTCAGCGTTGGTGCATCGCTAAGAAGCTATCAGGGCGAGCAAGATTTTATCCGAGACGTAGACGACGTCCATGGTGGTTGTTGGCGTAAAAGTACTTTAGTGTCTGTCGGACTTTTTGACGAAGAAATGGTCCGAAACCAGGACGATGAGCTAAGCTTCCGAATTCGCAAGAATGGAGGACGAATTATTCAACATTCTGGAATTCAAGTTAAGTATCATGTTCGCGATAGCTTTTCAAGGCTCTTTAAACAATTTATGCAATATGGCTATTGGAAGGTATGGGTGATCGGTAAACATCCGAAACAGGCGAGTCTACGACATTTTGCGCCAACCAGCTTACTATCTTGCCTGATTAGTCTGGCTCTATTATCACCTTTTTATGCTTATGTTCGGTTTTGCTTTGGAATACTCTCAATGAGCTACCTTGGGATTATAAGCCTTAGCGCTTGGACTGAGGCCGCTCGGAGCAATTGGAAGTTAGGACCGGGAATCTCGTTATCCCTAATCACAATGCATTTTGGATATGGCTTGGGTTTCCTAATAGGTATATTTCATTGGCTTCTAAACATGACGCCGAACACCCCCACCTTCAAGGAGCTTACTCGATAATCGTATGGAGCAATATCCCATCTTTATTCAGCCATGTGACCATGGAGAAAAGGCCGTTTCAGCTAGTAATCAAACGCCACTCTGTGCCTTTACAGTAGATGTTGAGGATTGGTATCAAGCCAATATCGATTTTGATGCGCCGATCACAGAACGAGTAGTTCGAAATACAGAACGAGTATTGGCCGTACTTGACGATTACCAGGTCAAAGCAACTTTTTTTGTCCAAGGGCGTGTTGCGGAAACCTTCCCGCAATTATTACAGACTCTACTGGCCGAAGGCCATGAGATTCAATCACATGGCTATAGCCACCGGCCGCTGTATAAAATGGGCCGGCAAGCGCTTCAGACCGAACTGGAATGGGGCCGGAAAACCATAGAGGATGCCTGTGGGGTGCAGGTGACAGCCTTTAGAGCGCCAGATTTCTCAATTCTCAATGAGAATCTTTGGGCTTTTGAAGTGTTAGTCGAGAATGGATTTGAGATAGACTCGTCTATCTTTCCTATGCGTACTCATCGTTATGGTATTGCTAACTGGGAGGTTATGCCTCATCATCTCCTCTTAGCCAATGGCGCAAGCATCCTGGAAGTTCCAGTAGCAGTCTGGACAATGGGAAAGTTTCGTTTTCCAATTGCGGGTGGGGGATATTTTCGTCTTATTCCCTCAGCTATTATTGAACGTATCTTAAACGATGTTACGACAAGCTCAAGACCAGCCATCATTTATTGCCATCCCTATGAATTTAGTACGGGTGAATTGGATGATTATCGTCATCAAGCTGGGCTAAGTTTTCGATTTATGCAAGGTATTGGCCGTCGCTCTTTTGTAACTCGTATCCGCAACCTTTTGACCCGGTTACCGTTTGGCCGGTTTGATCAAGTTCTGGAAAGGTTAGAATTGATATGAAAATTATTTGACAGCCGTTTTCTATGGCTGATCTATAAATTTGTTTAAGTTAAATGTTGATCCAGGATGCATTAAGTAATTCAATAGGATAGTTGTGCATGGAATTGATAAGTTCCTCAATTTAGGGCTGCTGTTTTTAGCAGCAGGGTTGCTGATATGGTATTTGCTGCGCTGGAGGCCAGAAAACCAGCTGTACCCGATCCAACTGGTGAACAATTTTACTCCATGGCTATTGGCTGTTACGACGTTAGTTTTGCTAGTAACCGGTTTGGTTGTTGGTCCAAACCTACAATGGCTAAGTGCATTCTTCTTGCTTCTAATTCTGGGTTGGCCCTTTTTCCCACTGTTCATACCGCGCTTTGTTTCATCAGAACTGGTCAGAAGCGCACCTATTAAAGTGATGAGTTACAGCGTTTGCTCTGACAACCAGCAAACTTCGGCGGTGGTTCAAATAATTCGCCAAATCCGGCCTGACTTGATCCTTCTGCAAGAAGTCGAGCCAGAATTATTCGAAGTTCTTCAGCATGAGCTAGTTGACCTTTATCCAACCAGTGACTTTCACATAACTTATGCCCAAACTATTGATCAAGTTATTATCAGTTGCTACCCGCTCACCGCATTGAGCATCATTCCAGAGGGTTGTGTTCAACGAGTAGAATTGCATCTGCCTCAGGAAACAATCTTGGTCTGGAACGTACATACCAGTCAGCCACACCAGTGGCAGCAAGTGTGGGAATTTTAAGCCTTGATTGAAGCAATGCGCCAGGTTAATGGCCCTTTGATGGTAGGAGGAGATTTCAATTTAAAAGATCAATCAAAAACATATCAATGGATGGTTCAATATCTAAATAGCGCCTACCAGGATGCCGGCTAGGGTTTTGGTTTTACCCTCCCCACCCCATCGCTCGATTTTAAGTGCCGCCTGTTCGTCCAATTCCATACCGTCGGTCCTTTAGTGCGGATTGATCACATTTTTTATAGTCATCACTTTGTTGTGCAACAAGCGGGTACATTAGCTACCTCTGGTGGTTCCGATCATTTGCCGGTAATGGCGAAATTGTCCTTAAAGAATTAGTTGTCAATCTACGACAATTCGTCTGATTACCATTTCTGTAGTGAGTTCCCCCGACCTATTTGAAATGAATATTGCGAGACCTCTAAATTTATTAGATTCGTGTTATACAGTATAGCACGTCTAAATATGTACCGGCCCAGGCCTCGATCTTGTATGGGGCCGACTTCTCTTGCCTTTTTATAAAGGTGCCAATATTGAACAAACCTCTTCCCTTCCACAGCTTTTTAAGAAGTGTCTGAGATTTTGGTCCAAACCTAATCTCATTTAAGTCCTGACTAGTCACTGTATTTTGATGGATGCCATATGGCTGATCGTTAGATTGGTATTCAGATCCCAGTTTCCGGGTATCAACGTCGGTGAACTTGGGTACATAGTATTCAAACCTTAACTAAGCACAAACATAGACAATAAATTATGAGATTATCATTTCTTCCCTTTGCTCTTCCAGATACTGATGAAGCCGAGATCAATGAAATAGTCGAGGCGCTTCAATCAGGTTGGGTTACGACAGGTCCTAAGACTAAGAAGTTTGAGAGCCAATTTGCTCTGGCCGTTGGGGCCAAACACGCTATTGCGGTCAATTCCTGTACAGCGGCCATGCACTTAGCCCTAGAGGCCATTGGTCTCAAACAAGGTGACGAGATTATTACCACACCCTACACGTTTGCTGCCACGGCCGAGGTTATCCAATATTTCGGAGCAAAACCGGTTTTTGTTGATGTGAGTCCAATTGATCTTAATATCAATCCGGAGCTTATTGAGGCGGCCATTACTAAGCGGACCAAAGCTATAATTCCGGTTCACATTGCTGGCTTGCCGGTCGAACTGAATGCCATTTATGACATTGCTGCTAGGTACAATCTAGCAGTGATTGAAGATGCAGCTCACGCTCTCCCCGCCAAATATCAGGATTGCTTTATCGGCCAGGATTTGAATACGGACACGTCAAGTATCAAGCATCAAGTTTTACGTTTTACCTGTTTCTCTTTCTATGCAACCAAGACTATTACTACCGGTGAAGGTGGCATGATCTGTACCGATAACGAACTTCTAGCCGAGCGCTGCCGTATGATGTCACTGCATGGAATTAGTAAAGATGCCTGGAAGCGGTATACGGCTGAAGGGTCCTGGTACTATGAAATCGTCGCTCCCGGCTACAAGTATAACATGACAGACATTTCTGCTGCTATGGGCTTGGCTCAGCTACGTAAAATAGATCAGATGTGGTTGCGGCGCCAAGAAATTGCGGCTCAGTACAATCAGACCTTCTGCAATCTACCTGGGTTACAAATTCCGGCGGATCGAAATGACTGTCAACATGCCTGGCATCTTTACATTTTACGATTAAATCTGGATAAGCTGAACATTTCCCGTAGTCAATTTATTGAAGCGCTCAAAGTACGTAATATCGGGACAAGTGTCCACTTTATTCCCTTACATTTACATCCTTACTATCGAAACACTTATGCTTACAATCCATTGGATTTTCCGGTGGCCTATAAAGAATTTCAGCGAGTCGTCTCATTGCCTATCTATTCGAAAATGAGCGACAAAGATGTCAATGATGTCATCAGTAGCGTACAGGAGGTTGTGAGTCATGGAAAGCGTAACTAAGAGTGGGCAAGTAGAACGAACGAAATTAAGTACATCACTTGCCACCAGAGCTTTTGATCTAATTAGTGCAACAATAGGTCTAATATGCTTAGCGCCGGTGTTTCTAATAATTAGCTTGATCATCAAGATTAGTTCCAACGGTCATATTTTTTATGTTGCAAAGCGGGTTGGTCTGGGGGGGTGTATTTTTGACCTGTATAAATTTCGAACGATGTATCCCAATGCAGATCAGCTGGGACCCAAAATTACCGTCGGTAATGATCCTCGAATTACACCCGTTGGGCGTTTTTTACGTCGTACTAAGTTAGACGAGCTACCCCAATTGATCAATGTTGTAAAGGGAGATATGAGCATTGTAGGGCCACGTCCGGAAGATCCGCATTATGTAGCTCTATATACATTGGAGCAACGTGAAATTTTGAACGCCCGACCAGGGTTGACCAGTCCGGCTTCGCGTCACCATCGAGAAGAAGAGCAGCTTTTGAAGGGTGATTATCCCGTCAAGACATACCGTGAGCAGATTATGCCGCGAAAATTGGCTGCAGACTTAGCTTATCTAAAACGAAGAACCTTTTGGTCGGATATAGCCCTTATACTGGAGACGATAACAGCCGTTTTCAACGGCAATGCTATCCTGAACATTATACTAAACTTGAGGAATCGACATTTCTTTCTGATAGATGTGTCAGTTCTACTGATTACTCCGCTTCTGGCTTTGACCTTACGACTAGATGGGATAGGGTGGTGGCCGCAATATAGACACGCGCTTGTGTTTTATACCGTTTTTTCATTGGTTATTAAAATTCCTATCTTTTATAAGGTAAGATTTTACGATCGTTACTGGCGCTATGCGGGTGTAAACGATTTGGTACGGGTAATCATTGGGGTTAGTCTGTCGACTGTTACTGTGTTTGTTTTGCTATTCACAATGCATCCCATCCTTGAGCCTCATAATTTAGCGATGTTTAGGGCAGTTCCTTTTATCGATGGTCTTCTAACTGGATTGGCTGTTGGTGGACTCCGATTTGGTACCCGAGCCCTATATCATTGGCATCGGCAGCATAGTCTAGTTATGGGGGGACGTCGCGTACTCATTGTCGGGGCTGGAGAAGCCGGTAACATGATTGTTCGTGAACTACGAGCTAATCCCCAGTTGAACTTGGAGCCCATTGCCTTCGCTGATGACGATCCTACTAAAATAGGGAGGCAGATACAAGGACTGCCAGTTGGAGGAAGTAGTAAAGATATTCCTAGTTTAATCGGCCACTATCAGATTCAGCGAATTTTCGTTGCAATTCCCTCAGCTCCTTTGAGACGCCAACGCGAATTAATTGCTAAGTGTACCCAATCGGGGCTACCTACATCTAGTCTTCCAGGAATTTATCAACTAATTGCTGGACACAAAACGATCAGTCACTTTCCTGAGATTGATATTCATAAACTCTTAAAACGAGACCCAATTGTAATAAATCAAACCGTAGTTGGCAAGAGTATAAATGGGGCCAAAGTGCTTATCACTGGTGCAGGGGGGTCTATAGGCAGTGAACTTTGTCGACAACTTGCTAAATTTGAACCAAAGTGCCTCATTTTGTTGGGCCACGGTGAGAATAGTATATTTGAGATCAATCTAAACTTAAAGCTAACTTTTCCCCACCTAACAACTTATCCCGTTATTGTAGATATCCGAGATAGGGAAGGCGTAGAGTCAATTGTTGAAAAATTTGCCCCGGATATTATTTTTCACGCGGCCGCCCACAAACATGTTCCCTTAATGCAGGCAAGCATTGTCGAAGCCGTTTTTAATAATGTTGAAGGTACATATAACGTTTTAAAGGCTGCTGAAAAATACACCGTTGATCGGTTTGTCCTGATCTCGACGGATAAAGCTGTAAAGCCAACGAGTATTATGGGAGCCACCAAACGAATGGCTGAACTGCTCGTTAGATCTTCTGCCGTTCGTTCAAAAAGAGCTTTTATGTCAGTTCGCTTTGGAAATGTTTTAGGAAGTAGAGGAAGTGTTGTTCCAATTTTTCAACAACAAATTGCATCAGGTGGCCCCGTGACAGTCACTCATCCCGATATGTGTCGGTACTTCATGACCATTCCCGAAGCGGTACAATTGGTACTTCAGGCCAGCATTCTTGGTCACGGGGGTGAGGTATTTGTCTTAGATATGGGGCAACCGGTGAAGATTTTGGATCTGGCGACCGAGCTAATCAAACTTTCCGGTTTGGAACTCAACCGTGATATCGAAATTGTAGTTAATGGTATTCGGCCCGGGGAAAAATTGAGCGAAGATCTCTTCCTGGAACAAGAAACTTACTTCCGGACTCAGCAAGAAAAGATTTTTGTGGCTAATCATCCAAATTATAACGAAGTCGGAGAGACGGAGCGAACAATACTAAACCTCCTTAACACGGTAAAGCAGAATCGAACTCAAATGACTTCTGAACATATACAAGAGCTAATTCTTAAGGTCTGTCACGAACTTGATCAAAATGCATTCTCATCACGTGAAGACTTGTCCCAGTCAATCATTAGACCAAGAATTTCATCTCCAACACAACAATCACCATCGCCTAACCTATCTTCATTGGGTGCATAAGAAACCGCACGCTGAATTTCAATCCAACCAAGAACTAAGCAGGCAGCAAGAAAAGTCTAAAAATTAAAACCTAACTGTCCTTATGTCGCGAGATACTACTATCCGTAATCAAACGACCTCGACCCCGAGAACGACGAGAACGTTTTGATGATTCAGAGGAGGCGGATTGCTGAGGCGCCTCCTCAAGGGCGTCAACATCAATCATTACCCGGTTGACCTGACCCAAAATTTTTAATAAAATCTGAACACGCCCGGCTGGAGTTTGATCGTCATGAAAGATCGCTTCCATGCCTTCAAATGGCCCTTCTTTTATTGAAACCGGATCGCCGGATTTAAAGTGATGGGGTTGGCTCTGAGCACGTTGCGCTGTTTTTAATCGAGAACGAATAAAGTCGATAACTTCCTCGTTCAGGGATAAAGGACGGTCGTCAAATGAGACAACCCTACGTAGGCCTGGCGTCCACCGTATCGTCGCTATCCCTACCGCCTCAAGGTCAACTTTTATAAATAGATAACTGGGAAATAGAGGTTTTTTCTTGTTTTGCTGAGGCGACTCAACTGCGTTAAATTCCGGTAGAAAGACTGTAACACCATACTCCTTTAATAGTTCAGCAACTTGATATTCACAGTTGGGTTTAGTGTGGAGAGTATACCAATTTTTCATAATAGTCTCTATTGTACTCAGTTCTAGAAGGATTTCTCTTCCAAACAACATCTTACATTATACAAGTGAAACATCCCTGGTTCAAACTTTCCATACTGTCAACGGCCAACCCTAGTAAAATTGTTGCGTATACTGCCAAGCCAAGAGAGTATGGCTGACGCGCCTGTCATTAAATGGATAGGCGCGTTTTTTGATCTATTTCACTACCTTTGTTTATTTTTTATAGTATTTTCTTTACAAATTCTTTGGGCAATGGTATAGTACTCATCGACTCTATTCTTGATAAAGAATACAAAACGCGATTGAGGTAACTGTACGTGCTAGGCGATCAGACAACGACCATTCCTGAAGACAAAGTCAGCGATACGATGCGAGACTATCTGGGTGAAATTTACCGGTTAGGGCAAGGCGAAGCTTGGGTCAGTACCACCGCACTGGCCGAAGTATTAGGAGTCTCCGGCCCGGCTTCGGTGCGGATGGCCCGCCGGATGCACGAAATCGGCTTGATTGAGCACCAACCCTACAAAGGCATTCAATTGACCCCCGGCGGCAAGACCATTGCGCTGCTGAACATTCGCCGCCACCGGCTGGTTGAGCGATTTTTGGTTGAAGTGTTGCAATTTGGTTGGGATGAGGTTCACGATAAGGCCGATAGCCTCCAAAAAGGGATCAACCAAACCCTGGAAGATCGCATCGATGCGTTAATGGGGCATCCCACTAGCTGTCCGCACGGCGATCCCATTCCAACGCGTGATGGCGTCATGCCCGAAATCGGCGATAAACCGCTAACCGTGGTCCCATCCGGCAAGCGAGGTAAAATCACCCGCGTTAAAACCCGCGAGCCGGAAAAGTTGCGCTATCTGGCCGAAATTGGGATTATTCCCGGCGCTGAATTTGAATTGGTCAACCGCGCGCCCTTTAATGGGCCGCTTCGCCTCAAATTGGGCCGCAATGAGCAGGTCATCGGCTCGGAATTGGCGGCGGCGCTGTGGGTCGTGAGTTAGAGAGTTTGTGGAGTTTATAGAGTTTATGGAGTTGAGGCGTTCTAAAATTTGATTTATGTTTTCTTAGCCTTAGCCTCAGCCTTCTTCTCTCAAATAGTTGAAAATTAGACAGCCCCGGTCATTGCCGGGGCTGTTTTGATTTTAAAGGCGTTGCTAGCCGATCATTACGCTTCGGCTTCGGCTTCGTGAGGATGGTTGCGTAGAAATTCTTCAACTAAAAATAGATTATCGCCGGCCCGCTGGACTATGTTCAACAAGTCTGACATACTGGAAACTTCTTCCAGTTGTTCGGTCACAAACCACTGGAGAGTCTGCCGCGTCAGATAATCTTTTTCAGCTTCGGCCAGCGCCACAAGCGTGTTGATTTGGTCGGTCACTTTGAGTTCTTGGTTAAGCGCTAATTCGACGGCCTCTTCGGCGCTTTCAAAGTGATTTTTGACGTCTTTAGTCACCGGCACAACCGGGTGCCCACCGGCATCGGTGATGTATTGCAGCAGTTTCATGGCATGGGCATGTTCTTCCTGAGCTTGCAGATGGAAAAAATGGGATAGCCCGGGCAGCGTCTCCATATCAAAATAGAGCGCAATAGCAATATATTGATTCTGAGCAGTGAACTCCTCAACCACCTGAGCGTTTAGTGCATCGACCACTTTCTTATTAATGAGGCTTGTCATGCGGCAAACTCCTTTCTCTTTAGAACAGGGCTAGATAGGTGAGCTTAATTCATGGCGTTGCAGTTTAACATGGTCTAATCTATTTGTAAATTGAACGTTAGCGTTCAACGGTTAGCTGACATCGGCTTTCCCTTAACGTGAATATGTCTTACAAAATAAAAATATGAAGCGCAGAATTTGAACACTACTGTGGTTGGTTGCGGTCATTACACTTGCTATTTGTTGATTTAATCATATCATAAGATGCCTGACACTAACATAAGTGATGTCTAAGGGGTTAATGCCTTTGCGGAAAGTGAAATTGATTCAATGAACCGGTCACAAGCAACCATCATTGCGCTTCTCATCGGGCTTGTGGCGCTTACCTTTATTGGATTGCTCTTCTTTTTACTATTTCCGGTCGAGCGGGTTTTTCTGTCGCCGGTTACCGCCACCTACACCCCATCGCCAACGGTTACACCCACAGCGACCTTTCCCAACTTTATGCCGACCCCCAGTTTTATCACGCCCACCCCCGCCGAGCCGACCCCAACCGGCACCCGGCTGCCGACAGCGACCCCGGCGCCCACCAATACCCCCCCACCCACGGTAGCCCTAAGTTTTCCCCAGCCTGTTGTCCGGCCGACGGCCACGCCGCTGCCCCCACCGCCGGTGGCGCCGCCCGCCGCCAGCGCCACCGTGAATCCCACACCCACCATCGGTTCTCGCCGGTATACGGTTTCTTTTGAAGCCGACGACTCGACTATTGACGACGGGGACTGTACGACGCTTCGATGGAACGTCCAAGGGGCGCTAATTATTAAATTAGAGGGCGAGGTGGTTAACCCATCAGGCCAAAAAGAGGTTTGTCCCGGGCGAGATACATCGTATGTCTTAACGACACAGCTTCAGGATAGCCCGCAAATCGATCGCCACGTGGTCTCGATTTCGGTTAACTAATGGCTTCTGGGCCCTTCCTGGGCGTGATTCGGCGGAATATAACTTGACGAGAATGACGCGATATGCTATAGTTTATAGCTGCTTTAATAAAGAATCTTAATAGCAAAAGGGTAACAAATTCAACGAATTGGCCACATTTTTTGCACAAATTAATTGGAATAACAGAGGGGGAGTGAGTCATAACTACCAAGGATGAGCGCAATATTAATGAGCAGATAAGCGCACCCGAAGTACGCCTAATTGACGTTGGCGGTGAGCAGCTAGGAGTTATGTCTATCAAGGAAGCGCTCAGAATTGCCCAAGAGCGCGATACAGACTTGGTTGAAGTTGCCCCCGGCGCTAATCCGCCCGTTTGCCGGCTGATGGATTACGGCAAATATCTATATGAGGCCCAAAAACGGGATCGAGATGCTCGCAAAAGTCAAACCAAGGTAGAAGTTAAAGAAATTCGCTTGCGGCCAAAAACCGGTGAACACGACATCGGTTACAAATTAAAGCAAGCGAGAACTTTCTTGGGTCGTGGAGCTAAAGTCAAGGTTCGTCTCCGTTTTAGAGGTCGAGAAGTGACTCACCCGGAAGTGGCTCTGGATTTAATGACCCACATTGCCAAGGAACTTGAGGACATCGCCATTGTCGAACAGCGCCCTTCAAAAGAGGGAATGACCATGCTGATGGTCTTGGCTCCAAACAAGTAAACTAGCCTACGGATTAAGAATCGTAGCCCATTTCAACCATCGGAATTAAAGGATAACGTTATCATGCCAAAGATAAAAACGCACAAATCAACGGCAAAACGGTTTAAATACACCGGTTCCGGCAAGCTCATGCGGACCAAAATCGGTAAAAGCCACCTGCGCCGTAAGAAAAGCAAGCGGGTTAAATATCTGTTTGACGAAATGATCGAAGTCACCACATCCGGCGAAAAGAAGCGGGTGCAGAAGTTGATCCCGTACGCGAAAAAAGGAAAGTAGAGGTATATTGTGAGAGTTAAAGGCGGGCCACAAACCCAGCGCCGGCATAAGAAAGTGCTGGCTATAACTAAAGGACAGCGCGGCAGTAAGCATAAACTCTTCAAGCGCGCTAATGAAGCGATGATGAAATCGCTGGAGTATGCTTATCGAGACCGGCGCGTACGCAAGCGCGAATTCCGCAAGTTGTGGATTGCTCGGATCAATGCCGCTACCCGGCAAAATGATATGAGCTACAGCAGCTTTATGAATGGGCTGAAAAAAGCCGGAATCGACCTTGATCGCAAAGTTTTGGCCGATATTGCCATCAATGATGCGGCTGGGTTTACCAAATTAGTGGAAAGCGCCAGAGCAGCGCTTTAGTTACTTTAGCTGCAACCAAGCTTAAAAAAAACGGACATTGCGTCCGTTTTTTTTGTTTGAGAGTTTTTTACGATGACAATACAGGCACGGCAATCGGCGCATAGGCGTTATCGGAGTAGTTCACTTGGGGGTCCCACACTTGAAAGCCCTCACAACCTGCGTCGAAGGCGCCTTTGATTTGGGCCTGAATCTCCGTTCGACCATAGGTGCGCCGGTCGAAGCGGTAATCCTGAAAATCTTGAAGCCAGGGCCGCACCAGACAGCCGGACGATTTGACCCGGTTTATCGCTCGCTGGGCGCTTTGGTAAACCACTTCGTAAGGATGGGCCACGGCGACTTTGTAGCCCGGAATCCCGCTGCCAAAGGTCGAAGGATAAAGCATCGGACACAACACATCCAAGTAGTGGGCCATCCGCTCAATATCCTGCCCGATCAGGGAGTCGTCGCTGCGCCAGCAGGTGTACCCGAAGGCGCTGGCCGATATTTTAATTCCCAAGGGTTTTAATTGGCCGCGAGCGACGCTGAGAAAGCCGGTTATTGCCGCGACCCGGGTCTCTTTAGTGATCTCTTGCGAGAAGTACGGCGTTCCAGCCGGACTGACGGTGGGGAAACGTAGAAAGTCGAACTGAATTTCATCGAACCCTAACCGAACCGCCTCAGCAGCAATTTCAACGTTGTAGTTCCAAACCTCACTTAGAAACGGATCGCTCCACGACATCGTGTCAGGGTCCTGCCAGACAGCGCCTGATTGGGTTTTGACGGCCAATTCGGGGTGGGTTTTCGCCAGCAAATTGTCTTTGAAAGTGACAATTCGGGCAATCGTGTAAATCCTCCGCTCTTTCAACTGAGCCATCAGCTCCGGGAAATCTTTGGCTGTAGGCCGATTGGCGCCGATTTCTCGGGCGCTGGCCACTTGAGTGGGATAACTCAGCCAGCCGTAATCGCCCTTGGCATCGATGACCACCGCGTTCAATTCGGTGGTGTCGAGCAAATTAAAAATGCGCTGACGAAATTCGGTGTGACCGATGGCAAAATAGCTGGCGTACAAGGCGCGTACGGCCCCTGCCGGCCCCAACGGCGGGAAATCGGGATCGACGTCCGCGATGGGGGTGGGTTGTGGCCGTGGCTCAGCCGGCGGCGTTGGGCGGACTGGGGCGGCTAAGACGCCCGGAATAATCAGCTTTTGACCAATATGGATCCGGTTGGGGTCCTCAAGATTGTTCGCTTCAATCAGTTCTCGAATGGTAACGCCGTACCGTTTAGCAATAGCGCCAAGGGTATCGCCGCTGGCGACCGTGTAGACAAATTGTTCGTCCAACTCCGGCAGCGGCCGATGGGGTAGTTCGGGGCTTGGCTCGGTTTTGGGTAGGCGATAACCGGGAATGACCAATTTTTGACCGGGATAGATATTAGAATCGACCAATTGATTGGCTTCAACCAGATCTTTGACGGTCGTGCCGTATTTTCGGGCAATGGCATTAAGGGTATCGCCGCGCTGAACCTCGTACCGAAAAACCATCTCTTCATCGGCAATGGGTGGCGCCTTCTCCGCCTCTTCGGGTTCTTCGGCGACAACATCGGGCAGCGGTTCCTGAGTCGGCGTCGGTAGAGGCGTTTCTTCTTCAGGTGGGGCTACCTCTTCAGGTTCCACATCCTCCAACCACTCCGGCAATTCCTCCAAGGGTTCTTCGTCGAGTGGCTCTTCTTCGATAGGTTCTTCTTCAAGTGGCTCTTCAACGGGAACCTCTTCAACCGGTTCTTTGGGGATAGGCTGGGTAGGTTTGGTCGGTGGCTTGGGTTTTTCCGGCTTGGTTGGCGCGGGTTCCTTTTCCGGCTCCCGGTCCGGCGCGGGAATAGTTAAGATTTGGCCCGGCTTGAGGGTGTCCAGTTGGTCAATGCGGTTCGCCTGGGCAATACGTTCGTAATGAACGCCAAATTTTCGGGCGATGGAGAAGATGGTATCGCCCTCTTTGACGATGTATTTTTTAGGCCAGGCGCCGGGTTCGAGCTGATCGAACCCTTCAGGCGGCTCCGCCCCTAACCAAACTAAAAGTTTGATATAGAGGGCTTTTATAGCATCTATAATTCCGCGCATCAGCTTGCCTCATCTAGTTAAAGCTTGAAGTTTAGTCGAAATTATACCACAGATATGTCCCTGATTCAACATAATGTTATTTTGAACAGAGTTACAGAGTGACAGGGTCGCAAAGTAGCAAAATTGCAGGGACAAGGTTGCAGCATTGCATCTTTAAATCCTTGCAACCTTGTAAACCTTTTCACATTGTGACCCTGCCACTGGGCTACCCGCTCGATTAAAAAAGCAGCGCAGGGGTTAGCTGCGCTGTTTCGTAAATCTATTTTAGTCTGGGCCAAAAATTACTCGGCAGTTTTATCATCGGTCTTTGGGGTTATGCCGGGTAATAGCGCCGAAATAATATCAATAGGCAGTGGGAAAATAATGGTCGAATTTTTCTCGGCGGCGACTTCGGTCAATGTTTGCAGATAACGGAGCTGTAACGTGGCCGGTTCCCCGGCAATGATTTCGGCCGCTTCAGCCAACTGCTTCGAGGCTTCGAATTCACCGGACGCATGGATAATTTTAGCCCGTTTTTCCCGCTCAGCTTCCGCTTGGCGGGCCATCGCGCGCTGCATGGCTTGGGGAAGTTCCACATCCTTCACTTCCACAATCGAGACCTTAATGCCCCATGGTTCGGTCTGGTCATCGATGATTTGGCGGATTTCTTCATTCACCTTTTCCCGATTGGCCAGGAGATCATCGAGCTCACTCTGGCCGATGACATTTCGTAGAGTGGTCTGGGCGATTTGCCATGTTGCCCGCCGGTAATCTTCTACTTGAATAATCGATTTGCCCGGATCCATCACCCGAAAATAAACCACCGCATTGACTTTGAGCGTCACATTATCGAGTGTAATAGCCTCCTGGCTGGGGACATCCAGCGTCACAGTCCGCAAATCAACTTTCATCATCCGGTCAATAAATGGCACAATGAAGAAAATCCCCGGTCCCTTAGCCCCAACAAAACGACCTAGCCGAAAAATAACCCCCCGCTCATATTCTTGAACTACTTTTACGGCTGAGAAAAGTAGAAAAAGAATAAGGACACCTAGTAATCCAAGACAGGGAATTAAGCCGATGAGTGCTTCCATAACCTGCACCTCCTTGTGGTATTAAAATTGAAATCAACTATCTGGTGCTGTTATTATATCTTAAGGGGGTAAAAAAACAATCTTTATGTCTAGGCAGTGATGGGCCTGAGGGGGCTATTATCTAAAATACGGCCTGAATCAGTTTGAGGGGTTTACCTAAGAAAGCTTTAACATAACGACGCGTGATTTCTGGAGCTTCAAACTGAGGCCAATGGCTGACGCGAGGCAAAATTCGTAAATCAAGGTGAGGCCATTCATCGGCCAGGGCGCTGGCGTCTTTGAGCGGCACGGTGTTATCTTCCATGCCCCAAATAACCAGCGACGGCACATCGACAATCGGCCCGAGGTGGCCGCGCAGGTCGCCATCACGCATGGCCCAAAAACATTGGGCGCGAACAAGACTCTGGTTGGGGTTCCGGGCGTCGGCGCGCAGGCGCTCATAATCGGCCTGGGTGATGCCGCCCCGATCCGAAAGGGAAGCCGGACGCATCAATTGGTCGGTCAGGCCGGTTAGGTATGGCTGAAGAGCACGGGAAATTTGAGGAGCGACAAATCGTTCAACCAGGATGCCCGGTGAGATAAAGAGATTCATAAAGAGAGAAAGACGGCCGCTGATGGTGGGACAAAGCAGGATGACCCGTTCGACCAATTCGGGGTAGCGCAGGGTTAAAGTCAACGTGATCATCCCCCCCATCGAATGGCCAACAATGACGGCCGGCTGCTTGGGGCTGACCTGCCGAATCAACTCCGCCATCAAGTCAGCATAGTGGACCATTGACTCTGGCTCAGAGCTAGGGGGCGATTGGCCGTAGCCGGGCAAATCAACGGCAATACAATGAAATCGCCGTTTGAGCATCGGCAGCAGGGGCGACATAGCGAACCAGGAACTCGACCAGCCGTGAATTAGTAAAGCTAGCTGATTGTGAGGGTTCCCTTCTTCTTTGACATGAATTTGTTGGCCTTGGACCGTGTAGAACGTCATGGCATTTCCCTTGTGTCAGAGGTAGGCTATGGAGTTTTGGGATGGAGGTGATGGAAGGTTAGAGAGGATGTATTCCACCAGGTAAAACGTGTTTTGTGAAGTACATCCTCTCTTTTTTTGAATTTGGGATAGTCTAGTTCTGATTAAGCCTTTATATCCTAAAGATTAACGGATAAAAACTTAAAATTCAATAGGAAAAGAGTTTAGGCCATGAACCAGTTTAGACGATCATCTTTAGGCCGGAATCAGCTTACGGATAGCCGCCGCAAGGTCCTGACCGGCCTCGATGTGGAAGCGGATCAAGCGGCGACCGTTTTGTTGCAGAGCGTTGTAGTCACCTTGAGCTTGCGCCGCCACCAGGGTCGCAAAGGTGTATTTTTCCCCAGGAATTTCGACAGCTGTGTCGGGCGTATGGGTGATTTGAATAAAAAGACCGTTGTTGCCGTCGCCTTTGTGCAGTTGGCCGGTCGAGTGCAGGAAGCG
>JAGRCC010001114.1 GCA_020433785.1 Anaerolineae bacterium | reverse complement strand
AAGGGCAGCGATGAGGCCCCCTATCTCAACAACGTACTTTTGCCTATAGCCGCTCATGCCGAGGAATATTACAATCCATCCGGAGTGCATCCCAGCGAGCCAAATTACCTCTGGCTAGAGGCGGGAACTGATTTCGGTATTACCGACGACGCCAACCCTGACGCCAACCATCAGAGCACCTCGATGCATCTTGTGACGTTGCTAGACCAAATGGGTATCTCGTGGAAGAGCTATCAAGAAGATATCAGCGGCGCCGATTGTCCCCTGACGGCTACCGGACTGTATGCCCCCAAGCACAACCCCATGGTCTATTTTGATGATGTAACCGATACCAACAATCCTAAATCACCCGACTGTATGGCTCATGTGCGTCCTCTATCAGAAATGAGTCCGGATTTACAAAATAACACGGTCGCTCACTACAACTTTATTGTGCCAAACTTGTGCAACGATATGCACGGTGACATACGCTGTTTATTATCTAATCGGATTCAAATCGGTGATGATTGGTTAGCAAATAACGTCCCCTATATTCTCAATTCACCCGCATACACCAACGGCGGGGTGTTGTTCATCACTTGGGATGAAGGCAGCGAGGATAGCGATGGGCCGATTGGCCTGCTGGTACTGTCGCCCAAGGCTAAGGGTGGCGGTTACTCGAACACCATTCACTACACCCATAGCTCTTTACTGCGCACGATTCAGGAAATCTTTGGCGTAACACCCTTATTAGGAGATGCGGCCCAGGCCACCGATCTAAGCGATCTGTTCGTTACTTTTCCCTAAACAAATTCATCACAAAACTCGATAAATCACCTTACAGGAGTAAAATCATGTCTCAAAAGTTTCTTTTTCTACTCATCTCAGTTGTTTTAAGTTCATGGGTACTGGCAGCCTGTGGCGGCGCGGCCCCGGTCCAGTCGGTTCAGGCGGCCAATAATGGCGGCAGCCAGGCCACAGTCGCAGCCAACGGCCCCGATACCGACGGTGACAGCATTCCCGACAGCGCCGAAGCGACACTAGGCACCGACCCCAATAACAACGATACCGATGGCGACGGTCAGAACGACCTAACCGATCCCCAGCCTATGCTGGCCGAAAATCCCATGAAAGAAGCCAGTACAACGGTCGGCTTCACCATAACCAGCATCCTGGTGGAAAACAATGTCAACCCGACTGGCGGTGATGCGCCCGACCATCTGGAATTGACCTTATCCAACCAGAGTGGTACCGATTTAACCGATTTTGACGTATACTATACTATCAAGGACTTGAAGACGAATGATATGCAGGCGTACTATCGCCCCTTACCCGGATTCAGTCTGAAATCGGGTGAGTCTAAAGCATTACACTTTGACAATACCGGCCAACCGGACCACTTCAGTGTCAACCCCAATAGCATGTTTTACACCGACCCTAACCAACTGCAAGTTGAGGCCACACTGCACGCGAAAGGCTTTGCTCCGCAAACCGCCAGCGTCAAAAAAGACGCCAGCGACGCCGAAACCGGTACCGATTGATGACCCGATCGGTCGGTGGGGCTGGCCGGCCCCACCACCGATCAATTCCCTACAGGAGAAGGTGATGCGCGTTCTTGTTGTTGAAGATGAACCCCGTATGGCGGCGCTAATTCGTCAAGGCTTGGAAGAGGAAGCTTATGCCGTTGATGTGGTAGACAACGGTCTTGAGGTTTTGGCCTGGGTCGACAGCGCCGTCTATAACCTTGTTGTGCTGGATATTATGCTGCCCGGCATGGACGGTCTGGCCGTGTGCCGGGAACTGCGGGCCAGAGGCTACGCCGCGCCCATCATAATGCTGACTGCCCGCGACGCCATCAACGATCGGGTGGTCGGGCTGGATGCCGGAGCCGATGATTATCTGGTTAAGCCCTTTGCCATCGAGGAATTGACGGCCCGTTTGCGGGCGCTGGCCCGGCGTGAAGGCCCCAGCAAAACACCCGAATTGCAAGTAGGTGATTTGGTGCTGAACACCGCCACCAAACGCGCCAATCGGGGCGGCAAGCCCATCGAAACCTTGACCTCCAAAGAGTACATTCTTTTGGAAACCCTCATGCGCCACCCCGACCAGGTGCTTAGCCGCGATCAGATTATTGACCACGTTTGGAATATGGAGTTTGAATCCGGCTCAAAGCTCATTGAGGTTTACATTTCCTCGCTGCGTAAAAAAATAGATGCGGGCCATGACCATAAGCTCATCCAGACCGTGCGCGGCTTGGGCTATCGGATCAGCGATAATGAATCGCTTTCATAGCCTGCGTGTTCGCCTGGTTTTGTGGACCGTTGCTCTGGAAGCTGTGCTGCTGTTGATATTTGCAGTTGTGTTGGTCACCATTTTGCGTAACAACCAAAACCAGCAGATTGAGGAAACCTTGCGTTTAAGCGCAAACCAGTTGAATGCCGTTGTTGATGTACGGGGCAGCGATTATAACGCTGATGTCGCTGAAACCGCCGATTTACGGGGGCGGGGTGTGTTAGCTTGGATCCTAACCCCACAGGGAACCATCGGCCTCACGGTGGGCGAAGTGGAAAATTATCCAATCCCCATCGCCTTGCCGCCCCCGGAGCAGTTAGGAGACGGTGAATTGGTCAATGGCGAGCCGGTGCGGCTGTTGGTCACACCTTTACAAGAAGGCAATCGCATCTTGGGAACCGTGGTGGTAGCCCTGTCCTTGCGCGAAAGCCAGACCTTTCTCAACCAAATCTTCCTCAGCCTGGCGATTGCCATCCCCATTGTACTGCTCCTGTCGGTTGTGGGCGGCCTATTCTTGGCCAACCGCGCTCTGGCTCCGGTGGCGGCGATGACAACCACCGCCCAGCAGATTAGCGCCGACGACCTCAGCCAACGACTGGCATTTGATCTGCCTAATGATGAAATTGGCCGCCTGGCCCACACCTTCAATGCCATGCTCGATCGGCTCGATCGCGCCTTTCAACGCGAACGCCAATTCACCGCCGATGCCTCGCACGAATTGCGGACTCCGCTCGGATTGCTCAAGACGCAGTTGAGCCTGGCCCGCTCCCGCCCCCGCGATACGGCCACCCTACTGCAAATGATGGCCGATATGGAAGGTGATGTGGATCGCATGACCCATTTAGTTGAACAGATGTTGATCCTGGCCCGAGTTGAACAAGGCGAAGCTGTCAAGTTTGAGCCGATTGCCCTGGATACGCTGCTGAACGGGCTTGTTCAGCAGTTGCAGCCCAAAGCCCAAGAACGACAACTGACCCTGACGTTGGAATATCCGCCCCATATCAACTTGCAGACCAGCGGTAATGCCGCACAGCTACAGCAAGTATTTTCCAATCTACTAGATAACGCCCTCAAATTTACCCCCGTTGGGGGACAAATATGGGTCAGCCTTAACCGCAACTGGCAGCAGATCATCGCCACCGTGACCGACAACGGTCCCGGCATTCCCTCGGAAAATCTGCCCCACCTATTTAACCGATTCTACCGGGTAGACAGCGCCCGCACTCGGACGGCCGGCGGCTTTGGCCTGGGCCTGGCCATCACCCATGAAATAGTGCGCCTGCACGGCGGTACAATTGACGTGCAAAGTCAATTAGGCCAGGGAACAACGTTTACCGTAGGTCTGCCCGCTCGGCCAGGACAATGAAAATCATTACTCTTAGGACTTACGCAGTTGGGT
>JAGRCC010001113.1 GCA_020433785.1 Anaerolineae bacterium | reverse complement strand
AAGGTAAATAATGGGTTGTCTATCATCGGTCTCTATGTTTGCACTTTTAGGAATTGCCCAAATTGAAGAGGAAAATTAAACAGAATTAACAAGATTATCAATATTATGTAAATTTTTTTATTCTGTAAATCTTGTAAATCCTGTCTATTTCTACAAAGTGCAAAGATAGTAAAAACCAGTCAGGTCTGGTTCGTTGGCCAATCTCTCGCCCTAACTTATCACTTCAAATTCGCCGTCATCGCGGCCGCCGCTTCTTGAGCCGTCATTTGGCCGTCAAGTGCGGCTCGAAGCGGCTCGCGCATGGCATCGAGCAAGGTGTTGACATTGACGCCCAACGGCACCGAGCGCCCGGCCAGCATTTGGGCAGCATCGACCCGCAGTACGGGATCATTGGCCATTTGGGGATCATCCAGCGCTTCGCGGCGTGTGGGCAGCAGGCCAAACTGCGTAGTCCAGGCCAACTGGCGTTCCGGTTCAGTCACATGCTCCAAGAAGGCGGTCACGGCCAAGGCCCGGTCGCCCGTAACGGTCGGATTGATGGCCCAATAGCGGCCCAAAATCAAGGGCGTGGCCGGCTGGCCCTCCACATCCGGCAGGCGAGCCAGACCCCAGTCGAAATTTTCGACCTGGCTCAATTCGCTCACGGCCCATTCGCCGTCGATAATCATCGCTGTCTTTCCGTCCAGAAACCCCTGGCGCATAGCTTCGTAGGTTTGCCGTAGTGCGATGCCCCTAGTTTGATTGTGCCAGCCCAGATAAAGTTCAAGAGCGGCTGCCACGGCGACCGGGTCTAATGAGGGTTCGCCGGCGTCATCGGTTAACCAGCCTCCCACCGCGCCCAGCCACGGCAGCAGCCAGATCGGATCGTAACTGTTGAGACCCAAGCCCCACTGCGAGTCTCCGGTCAGCGGTTTGGCGGCATCGACCATATCGTCGATACTGGCCGGCGGGGTGTCGATCAAGGCGCGGTTGTAAAAAAGCAGCAGGTGAAAGCCGGTGGTATCAGGCAACCCCCACAACTGATTATCCCGGCTGGCCCCGGCCAGGGTAGCCCCGGCAAAGGCATCAATAAAACTGGGTGGGAAATAATCGGCCAGAGGAGCCACCCGCTCGGTGGCCCACAGATTGCCCAACAGGGGGGGCGCCGCTAAGACCACATCAAACTCAAGCTGATCGGCGGTCAGCGACGTCATAAAACTTTCGGAACTATCGTAATGCTGGATATCGACCTGAAACTGAGGAAACACGGCCTGAAATGCGGCCACATCCTCGGCCAGCCGGGCGGCCTGCGCTTCCGGTAAACTCTCCCAAACGCGAATCGTTACGGCCGCCGGGGTCGGCGTCGGGGTGGGGGTTCGCGTGGTCGTTGGCTGTGAGGTAGCCAGAGCCGCGGGTGTGGTCGTGGTATCAGGCGTCGGCGTATCAGACGGCCACGGCGTGGGCGAGGGCGGCGGTGTCGGTGGCACGCAAGCGGCCAGCAGCCCCAGCAATCCCATCAATAATAGAAGATGTACCAGCTTAAGTTTGAGCATGGGGGCAGTGTAATTCAGGTCTAGGGGGGTGTCAAACTGGAAATGTTAATAGGCCAAATTTCCTTTGACAAACTGCGCCCGATACTTTAAAATAAGCTAAC
>JAGRCC010000128.1 GCA_020433785.1 Anaerolineae bacterium | reverse complement strand
CAAGGCGACGACTATGAATACGCCTGGCTCGGCATCAGCGGCAACACCCTCACCAGCGAAGCCGCCGAGTTTCGCAACCTGGACGCCGACTTCAGAGGGGCGCTGGTAGCAGAGGTTACGGCAGATGGTCCGGCAGCCAAGGCCGGCTTACAAGGCCGTAACGAGTCGCTCACGGCCAGCAGCGATGATTACGTCTTTAGCGGCGATATTATCACGGCCATCAACGGTGAGCCGATCAATGACATGAACGATCTGATCACCTATTTGGTTGACGAAACAAAACCGGGCGATGTTGTCGCGTTAGACATTATTCACGATGACGGCAGCCAAGAATCGATCAAGGTCACACTCGGCGTTCGGCCTTCGCTGAGCCTGATCCCCATAGCTGACAAGTAAGATCGACCATGGGTTACAAGCCACGAATTACGCGAATCAATCCGAAGAAATGGGCGACAAGTTCGGGTAATTCGTGGCAAGATTTTACTAAAAATAAAAGACGACGTTACTCTCCCCCAAAAAGCCGCCCCATCAATGAACTTTTTTTCTCCACCTTCTTCGCCTTCGCCGCGGGAGCGTCCATCGTGATAATGACTTCTTCAAAATCAACATCGGCAGCTTTGAGCTGCTCTTTAAGGGAACTACCCAACGTATCCTGCATGTTGTATTGAAATGGAACTGAATCAAAAAAAGCTCTAACGCTGTCACCACCGCCAACCGGGGTTCTTACTAAAATTGTGACTTGATAGGCAGAAAATTCGTATTTGGTGTTCATCGTATGCTCCTTATCGAAAGCAGTATGCGCTTAGGTCCAAATTTGGTCAAAAAAAGGGGAGCATTCAATAGACCTGTTGTGAGTAATTCTCTATTGTAAAATAGACATAATCATTGTAGACTTATATCAGGAGGAATATTATGCAAAGTCAACGCAAAGGCTCTTATCTGTGGTTAGGGATTGTGCTGGTTCTTATTTTTGTAATGTTTAGCAGTTCGGTGATTGGCGGGGTGGTTGGCTTTTCGGTTGCTCGAAAGTGGAGCGGCTCGACCGTGAACGGCGCGGCGGCGAGCATACCGGCTCTTACCATCGAACCGGTTAATAATGTGGCTGGTTCCGGCGCGCCTCAACAAACCCTGTCTGTGACGGAACAATCGGCTAGCGTTGAGACCGTTAGCAGCACTCTACCGGCTGTGGTGACGGTCTTAACCCAAAGTGGCTTTGGCGGTGGCAGTGGATCGGGTTTTTTCATTAGCCAAGATGGGTACGTCGTCACTAATAATCATGTTGTTGAGGGCGCTAACGATATCGCTATTATCTATGCGAAAGGCGGAACAGCCTCAGCTACTGTCGTGGGCGTCACCCCGGAATTTGACCTGGCCGTGATAAAGGTCGATGGGCCGGTTCCGGCTACCCTGACCTGGGGCGACTCCAGCGAACTGCCGCTCGGGGGAACGGTGATAGCCATCGGTTCGGCCTTGGGGCAATATCAAAACAGCGTCACCTCCGGGGTTTTGAGCGGTTATAATCGCCAATTGGCCGGTATGGGCGGCCTGTTGCAGACCGACGCCGCCATCAATCAGGGCAACTCCGGCGGGCCGCTGCTTAATCTGGCCGGACAGGTCATTGGTATCAATACGATGGTCGCGCGTGGCCAAGGGGATGTCGAGGGGATGGGCTTCGCGATCCCCAGCAACACCGCCCAGAATGTCGTGAAGCAGCTCATTGATACCGGCGAAGCCAGATATCCATTTTTAGGGGTCAACCAACAAGCCTTAAATCCGCAACTGGCTAATGAAACCGGGCTGAATGTGACAGAAGGCGCTCTAATTGACAGCGTACTTTCCAACACTCCCGCCGATCGGGCCCAGCTCCGAGCAGGTGATGTGATTGTGGCCCTCAATGGTCGCCCGGTCGATGACCGTCACCCGCTGGTCAGCCTGTTATTGGAACACGTGGCCGGCGATACGATTACGCTCGATGTGCTGCGGGACGGGCAGATTTTCCAAACCCAACTGACGTTGGGCGAACGGGCGTAGGGAAGTTTGTAGAGTTGGATTACGTGAGTCCTGATCGGTATCACTTCTGCAAATAGGCCTCAATCAACGGTATAGCCGCTCGGGCGGCGCGACCGCGATGGCTGACGGTGTGTTTTTGGGCCGCCGGGACTTCGGCCAGGGTTTGATCGAACTCCGGGAAATAGAAGATCGGATCGTAGCCAAATCCGTTTTGGCCCTTCGGCTCGTAAGCGATGTAGCCTTCGACAGCGCCTTCAGCGGTCCCGATCAGCCCTTCTTGCGTCGCAAGGGCCACTACGCAGCGAAAGCGGCCGGTGCGTTCGGCCCAGGGTACGTTATTGGCGATGAGTTTATCCAGCACCAATTGATAGCGGCCAATGTGGTCGTCTTTGGCCGTGTTTTCGTAGCGAGCCGAGTAAACGCCCGGTTCACCGTTAAGAGCATCGACCTCCAGACCGGAGTCATCGGCCAGGGTTAACACGTGGCTGGCCTGGGCAAACGCTTCGGCTTTGAGAATAGCATTGGCCACAAAGGTTGTGCCGGTTTCTTCGGGATCGAGGTCAATGCCTTCCTCGGCCAAGCTGGTGATGGTCAAAGGCAAGTCGGCTAAGATTTCTCGATACTCTTCTAACTTGTGCGGATTATTGGTCGCGATCAGTAATTTTTTCATCAGGGCTGGCTCTGCTTTACTCAATAAATAGATAGCGGGGTTCACTGTCGCGGCCAACATCCCACAAAAGCCGCAAATCCAGTTCATTTTCGATAATTTGGTAGACCAACCGGCCTTCCAGCCCTTCATTGGGGGGGAGGGTGCCGCGACCTAGAGCACCGGTTACCGCGCCCAAAACGGGATCGTAAGCTTCTTCAAAGCTGTTCAAGAGCAAGAAGTCTCGCTCGTTGAAGGTAGCGTCTTCGTCGCCGAGATTGACGATTTCAATGGTGACGATGATCGTCTCACGACCCTGAACGGGTGGCAACTCTTCAAGCGAGGCGTTTCGATTGGTTTCCAGGACCGTAACCTGCAAGCCCTGATCGTTGACGACCGCCTCACCGGGATAGGCGGGGTTGTCAAATGTAAGACCAATGTCACTGCTTTCAGCCGGAGCAGACGCCGAAGCGCCAGGATCTAAGACCCATAGAAAACCGGCCAGCGCTATACAGCCGCCGAGACAGAGGAGCATCAAGCAGCCGCCGGCCGCAAAGGCCATCGTGGTCTGCCATACAGAATTTTTACCGGTACCATCGTCATCGATGTATTCATAATCCCCGTCATCATAGTATTCTTCGGGACCCTGCTCAGGCGGGTACATGGGACCTTGTTGAGGATAGTATTGACTCATCGTGTTTCCTTTGTTACATAAAGTATAGAGTTCTCCAACGCGCAATTATAACATAGGTAGAAATGCATCCCAAGAATCATTCATTCATGTGATGCGTTTTGTAATTTTCTAACTTCTTCTGTAAATTACCCTTATTGCAAATTTGTTGTCACAGAGGTATCATCTCAACAATTCGGGGGGCGTAAGACAACTTTAAGGTTGTCCTACAAAAGCCCCTACTTTTAGAGAAGATACTCATTGAGCACCTAAAAAATCTATGCTAAGTAGTATCAAACAAACCAAAATCAGCACCGCTATCCATTACGCCCACACCCACGCCGAAACCGAAAGCTTCTTACTCTCCGATTTGGCCCGCGACAAGTTACTAGCGCCTGACGTTACCCTAGAGTCTTTCCAGCAAGCCACCGGCCTGGCCGACTTTTACTGGGAAACGACTTACTACCAGCATCCTTACCACCGCCGGAGTTTACCTCAAGCGTTGGCCGAAGCTGAAGGTTACATGTTTTTTTTGCACGGTTGGACGGGCAGTCGTCGGATCTGGGAAAAGTTACCCATTCAACTGGCCGTTAAGAACAGGCAGCTCGTTTGCTTTAATCTTGACGTCAACGGCTTCG
Organism: Anaerolineae bacterium; assembly: GCA_020433785.1. The sequence continues at coordinate 2,685 of JAGRCC010000128.1, read as the reverse complement.
GCGACTCCCCATTTCTGGCCGAAACGCCCAGCCCGGAACAGTGCAGCCCCTCGGCCCTTATCACCGCTGTTGATCAATGGCTGCAGGCCGTTAATCTGTGGCCGTCGCAAGCAGTGAGCGAAAAAAAACCGTTTTATCTCTTCATCGGTCACTCAATGAGCGGCGCAGCCTTTTTCTACAAAGATAACACCGGTTGGGAGAACGAAAATTATGGCTTCTACGCCCTGGCTCCGGCGTTGTTTTGCAACGACAGTCAACGCCGGGCTTTTTTTAAAGCCATGGGGCTGGTGGGGGTCAATCTGCCGCCGTCGCTAAACGCCATTAAAAATTCTTTGGCGCCCCATGTCATTGAAATATTAGGCAATGGGGCCAGCCAAGTTGTGAAAAACGAACATCTGCGAATATACAGCCAAACGTCTTTTGGGACAATCGCCCAGGTCATTTATACGTTGGGGGTATCGGCTGATATGCCCCACCGGACTGATTGGTCTCGCTTTAGAGTCGCACTGGGCCATAAAGACAAGGTCGTCAATCTTACTAATACCCTTGATCTGCTAGATGAACTCGATTTCAGCTCGGACCAAATCAAAGTCATGCTCGGCGACCACTATTTTTTCTCGCATGGCGAAGACTCACCCCTTGGTCATCAACAAAACCGGCAGTTTCTCATCGACGATATTCAGTTGTTCTGTCAGCAGTTAGCCCCAAAAGTAGCAAAAGTGGGGCAGAAACTTTACAATAACCAACAATACCCATAAGGTATGACTTAACTTCTTGATTTTGCCAAAAATTGACAACTGGCTGGCCCTCTGCTACAATGAAGGGGCGAATTTGCGGACCAATCCTCCCAAAATTCCCAAATTTTATTAAAAAGTTTATCGATATCTCTTAAGAAAGGATCGTTTATGAGTGATGCAACCCAGGAAAAACTGGTGTTAGACGGCAAAATTGTCGAAGCCCTGCCTAACACCAGCTTTAGAGTAGAATTAGAAAATGGGCACACCGTTTTGGCGTACCTATCAGGTAAAATGAGAAAATTTTACATCAGAGTTTTGTTGGGAGACAAGGTACGTGTTGAGTTGTCTCCTTATGATTTAGATCGCGGCCGGATTATCTATCGTTATAAAAAATAGTCGGCCCATTCCTCAAAATTAGCCGAACTCCCTTAATCAAATAGACGTTTTACTCCTACAAACCCACTTAAAGCCACATATAGAACCTGTTTGGGGTGCAGTCATCTGGCTGCGCTTTTTTTTGGTTGGTTGAACTCTAACCCACGCAATGCTATAATTTTCAGGAACTCATAGACGCCTTTCGACGTCTTTAGAATATCTACTCAACTCTCTATGATAAAGTGGAACAATCTTAAGTTTGTCTCATAGAACGTTCCGTTTTTTGAGAAGATATGCTTTAGAGTAGAAAATCACATAGTGTAGAGATCACCATGACCGACATAAACAAGCCTGACCCTGACCATACCCGTCCATCAAAGCCACAAAAAACACCCCCGCCGAACGAGCCCGACATCGATACAACGCGACCGATCCGTCCCGCCGATGATCCTGAAAATACGGTTCTGTCACGCCAGCCTAAACCGGCCCCGCCGCCTCGCCGATCGGTTACACCGCCGGCCAAACCGGTTCAACCGCCCTACCGGCCGCCGCGATCGCAGCAGACAGCGGGAACCAATCCGGCTTTTCAAAAAACAGTCGTCGCCCGGCGAGATCCTGCACCTAACCCTAAGGGCAGTTGGTGGCACTGGTTTGGGCGTGGCTTTGCGCTTATCACGCTGGCGGCCGTGGCCTTGACCGGCTTGGCCTTAGCGGCCAGCGTGGTGGGCTACTTCTGGATTGCCTCGGAACTGCCACCGGCCGAGCAGCTGCGTTCGCGTTCGGTGCAATTTGCCACCACCCAAATTCTAGACCGAGAAGGCAACCTGCTGTGGGAAATCATCGATCCAACCGGCGGGCGGCGGACCATCGTCACCCTAGATCAGGTCTCGCCCGATTTGATTAACGCCACCATCGCCACCGAGGATCGCTTTTTCTACTCCAATGTCGGCGTCGATCCCATCGCCATTGCCCGTGCAGTTTACTACAATGTCACCGAAGGTGAAATTGTCTCCGGCGCCAGTACCATCACCCAGCAGTTGGCCCGCAACATCCTACTCGACCCGGAAGAACGAACCGAACGCAGCCTAACCCGCAAAGTTCGGGAAGCCGTGCTGGCTATGGAGATCAACCGGCGGTACACCAAGCGACAAATTTTGGAGATTTATCTCAACCAAATCTACTATGGCAATCTGGCTTACGGTATCGAAGCGGCGGCGCAAACGTACTTCGGCAAATCGGCCAAGGATTTGACACTGGCCGAGGCGTCGCTGCTGGCCGGCTTGCCGCAATCGCCGGCCGTTCATGATCCATACATCAACCCTGAGGGCGCGCTAGCCCGCCAGTCGGATGTGCTGCGGCTGATGGTCGAGGCCAAATATATCACCTCCACCCAGGCCGGCGAGGCCCAATTCGACAACCTCGAAGGGCTGAGAGACTTAGGTTCGGCTTTCGATGCACCTCACTTTGTCAACTATGTGCGGCAAGAGTTGGAGCGGTTCATTCCGCCTTCGTACATTTACCAGGAGCCTGGCCTGCGCGTCCAAACCACGCTCGATCCCCGGCTGCAAGACAT
>JAGRCC010000012.1:931-5629 GCA_020433785.1 Anaerolineae bacterium | reverse complement strand
CATCGTATTGAAAGGTAACAAATTCGCCGGGCGGGCGGGGTCGCTCACGCCGGACGGCGAACTTAACGGCGGTGACGGCCAAAATGGCGGCGGTGACGATAGCGCTGACAATCAAATCGGCCTGTTGGAGATAAGCATCATTCCACAGTAGACTCAACAGGTAAATAACGCCTAGCCCGCCGAATACATACGGGCCGTCACCGGCATGCGCCACCGCTCTGGCCCACGGCCACCACTGCGACTCCGGAGATAGGGCGCAGCGCCGGCTAATTTTGTTATCGAGCTGGGACAGTCGCTTTCGCATGAGTTTCTAAAAAAGCTTTACTTTCTAATGGTTTGGGCCTGGCGGCTTTCCAGATAAGCCTTAATGATTTCGTACTGGTGAGGCTTATCTAAGTCCATGCCCAATTCAGCGTATTGCGTCGCCACCACCCGCCCATCGAGATTGGCCTTGGCCGAAACCTCGATGGCAGCCTCATGAACGGTGAGCCGTCGCAGCAGGAAGCGGATGATAAAACTCCAGCCGATCAACCGGATTTGTTGCAGATAATTCTTGCGTGCGCCGGTGGCGGCTTTGGCTAACTCAATGTTTCCCCTGACGGCCGAGACATTAACCATAAAGATATCGCCGCCCGTGTAACGCCCTCCTTTAAAAGGAATGTAGGTGCGGCGGGAAGCCGGAAAACGTCGCTCCATTGTTTTTTCTTCAACCATCGTATAGTAGACTTCAGCTTCTTGCGACCCACACTCTTTCACAAAGCCTTCGACAATGTCTGGCGTAATCAAGGGAATATCGGAAGAGAGAAGTAAAAAATTTTTCACATGGGGGCTTATCTTTTGCAGACAATCCAATCCGGCAAAAACATTGTCAACAATGCCTCCCCTGGCCTTAGTAAAGTGAAGCAGAGCGTAGGGATGATTTAAGTCTTGAGGTTCTAAACCAACCACAATAACATGATCGATAATAGGCGATTGCGCTAACGCGTCGATCACCCAACAAATCATTGGCTGACCCGCCAAAGGAATAAGCGCTTTTTTGGCAACGCCCGTTAAAGCAAACAGTGGGTCCGTGGGCTTCATTGTTCCCCCGGCGGTAATGATGGCATCCATTGAGACTCTCCTGAATCTTTCAATAACTCAATTTTACCACTAGTCCAAATGGGTTACAAACGGTTTTAGAGACAAAAAAAGTCCGGCTCTTTGAATGAGCCGGACATAGAATTCATGATTACGTAGAGCAAATTGCTAATTTGTCTTAAGGTTTGCTCTTAAGGGAAACAATCTAGCCGATTATTTTATGGCCGACGTAAGTTCGTTTCTTACTTGCCCAGTGCGGCCAGAATCTCTTCGGTGCTGGTCAATTTGATGCGAGGCCGGCCTTTTTCTTGGCCCAGGCTGGTTTCCAGTTGGTCGAGCTTGAGCCAATCAGCAAAGGAGACGTATTTGGGCTGGCGCTCGGCAAGAAATTTTTCGACCGCTTCAACCTCGGGATGAGCGGGCGTAAAGGTATTGCCAGCGACCATATCTTCTAACATAAAATTGACGGTTTCAACCGCGCAAGGTTTATTCGTACCGATGACGCCCGTTGGGCCACGTTTAATCCAGCCAGCCGTATACAATCCCAACAGTGGCTGTTTGGTTTCCGGATCGGTGATCCGGCCGATCTCATTATGGATGACGCCCCAGCGATCATGAAAAGGAATATCCGGCAGGGGGATGCCCCGATAGCCAACCGAGCGAAAAATTAATCCGACCGGGATCTCTTCGATCTGGTCAGTTGGAGTCGGTCGAAGTGTGCCATTTTCTGTTTCATACAACTCATTTTTTACCAGGCGCATCGCTTTAACTTTGCCGTCTTCGTCGCCGATCAATTCAACCGGCGAAACCAAAAAGCGCAGGATCAATTGGCGGGATTTACCGGAAGGCTCGCGTTGGGCGTAATCCTGAATAATATCCACCTTTTTCAGGGTGGTGCGATCTTGACTCTTGTCCAACTCTTTTTGGCTGAGCGGATCAAGCGCCGCTTCCTCAGGCGGTACGGTGATGTCCGTATCGGCCAATTCGCCCAATTCTTTGATTTCCGGGTTGGTAAACGCAGCCTGCGCCGGGCCTCGCCGCCCTAAAATATAGATTTTCTTAATCTTGCTATGTTTCAGCGCCTCCAGAGCATACTCAGCAATATCCGTTTCTTCCAACTCTTCCACGGTTTTGCTCAAAATTCGGGCAACGTCCATCGCTACGTTGCCAACCCCAACCACAGCCACACTTTCCTGCGACAGATCAAACTCATAATCACGATAGCTAGGATGGCCGTTGTACCAGGCCACAAATTCGGTGGCCGGGTGGCTGTTCGTTAAATCCTCGCCGGGAATGCCCATTTTGCGGTCAGATTGGGCGCCAGTGGTAAAGATGACCTGATGGTAATACTGCTTGAGATCGTCTAACGTGATATCCTTACCATATTCAACATAACCAAAGAAGCGAAAATTCGGCTGTTTGGCTGTTCGTTCGTAGGCTTTGATAACGGATTTGATCTTTTGATGATCGGGGGCTACACCAAACCGAACCAGGCCGTAGGGGGTGGGTAGACGGTCGTACATGTCAACCTTCACGGTGACTTCTTTTTGTTTCAATAGGTGATCCGCGGCGTAAAAACCGGTTGGACCAGAACCGATGATCGCCACGCGAAGCGGATTAGCAGCTGTGCCAATCTGGGACATAAACCTCTCTCCTTTGAAATATAGGTTTTAATTCAAACGAAAATAGTTATAAAGTAGACTGCGATGATACATCTAGCACCCTACTTGGCGCAGAGTATAAAAGTATTCCGAAAAATTGTCAACAAGGGTAGAAACGGGGCAAAATTTGGATACAGTTCCCAACCCACTACGGAGATTAGAAATTGGGAGAAAAGGAGATTAGGCCAGTCCAACCTCCTAATCTCCTTTTCTCCACAAATGCGAAATTACTGGTAAACAACGCCTCAGCCAGTATCGTTTTTAGATATTTCTCGATCCCAAGCTGACTGTCACCTCGCTTGCTCGATTAGCCTGAAATACTCAGATACTTTTCACCACCATCGGGGAAAATCGTGACCACGACGCTGTCTTCGGTCAGCGTTTTGGCGACCTCAAATGCGGCCCAGGCGGCTGCCCCGCCGGAATAGCCAACAAACAGTCCTTCTTCTTGGGCCAATCGACGGGTCATCCGGTGCGCCTCTTCCGGGAAAGCCTGAATGGAGCGATCGGCCAAAGCGGGATCATAGATACCGGGCACGATGCTGGTTTCCATATGCTTTAAGCCTTCGATAACCGCCAGTTCGTCGGCCGGTTCGACCGAAATAACCTCAATATCTGAGTTGAAACCTTTTAGCCGGCGGCTGGTGCCCATAAAGGTGCCGCTTGTGCCCAAACCGGCCACAAAGTGCGTTACCTGGCCCTGGGTTTGCTCCCAAATTTCAACGCCGGTGGTATGGTAGTGCGACTGCCAGTTGACCGGGTTGTTGTACTGGTCGGGCCGGAAGTAATGGTCGGGTTGTTCGCTGGCCATATGCTGGGCGGTCTTGATAGACAGATCAACGCCCTCAAACGGGTCGGTCAGCACCAGAGTTGCCCCATAAGCCTTGAGGATCTTCTTGCGCTCGTCGCTGACGTTGCCGGGTAACACCAGCGTCACTTTGTAGCCTTTGGCCGCGCCAATCATTGCCAAAGCGATGCCGGTATTGCCGGACGTAGCGTCGATGATAGTCTTATCAGGTGTCAGCAGTCCTCGCCGCTCACCGTCTTCGATCATGGCCAGAGCAGGCCGTGCCTTGACCGAACCACTGGCGTTAAACCACTCAGCCTTAGCGTAGACCACCACATTGTCGGGCACCCCCTCCGCCGCGCCAATGCGATGCAGCGGCAGCAGTGGCGTATTGCCAATGCGTGAAGTTAAGGTATCACCTAAGGTACGGATATCCGGGCGGCTTAACGTAAAAACGGGTTTAACGGCTGTATCGTTGATTGTATTTAAAAGGGTCATCTACCTGCTCCTTGAATTACTCCGTAAGTTGGGGTGTCCCCCTACGTTGTCAGATGCGAGACATTTGCAAAAACTATGGCTAAAAATTGCTTGTCGATGATAAAACCGACAAGCAACATTGCTTCGCCTCGCTCGTTTTTACTTAAGCCAAAGCGGGTTGTTTGACTGCTCCATTCGTGCTAACGTGCTCAACACTGGGAATACCACAAAACTGGTTGTAGTCGATCAACTCGGTCACGGTTGGATGGTCGCTGCAGACCGGGCAGTTTTTATCTTTGGTGACTTTCATCTCGCGGAATTCTGCTTCGAGCGCATCATAGGTGAGCAGCCGGCCGGCCAGAGTCGTACCTTGACCTAAAATCAGCTTGATGGCTTCAACCGCTTCCAGACTGCCGATGATGCCGGGCAGCACCCCAAACACACCGCCTTCGGCGCAGCTGGGTACTTCGCCGGGCGGGGGTGGATCGGGATAGAGGCAGCGATAGCACGGGCCGTCGTGGGTGGTGTCGAACACGGTGACCTGACCTTCGAAGCGGAAGATACTGGCGTCAACCAGCGGTTTGCCCAAGATGACACAGGCATCGTTGACCAGATAGCGCGTCGGGAAGTTATCCGAGCCGTTGATGACCAGGTCATACTCGCTAATGATGTCGAAAGCATTGTGGCTGGTCAGTT
>JAGRCC010000012.1:0-848 GCA_020433785.1 Anaerolineae bacterium | reverse complement strand
TATCGACATCTTCCAATTTGTGGATAATCTGCCGCTGCAAGTTGCTGGTATCAACGACGTCAAAATCGACAATGCCGATGGTGCCTACACCGGCGGCGGCCAGATAGATGGCCGTGGGGCTGCCCAGGCCGCCGGCCCCGATGATGAGCACTTTGGAGTCGAGCAGTTTAAGCTGCCCTTCCTCGCCTACTTCGGGCATAATGGTGTGGCGGCTGTAGCGCTGTCGCTGTTCGTTGGTCATAATTCGCGGGACTACAAAATTGTAGCCGCCGTTCTTCCAACCATTAAACCCACCGGCGACCGAAGTGACGTTAGTGTAGCCCAAAGCTTCCAGATCGCGCGCGCCCAACAGGCTGCGAACCCCACCGGCACATATCACCGCAATCGGCTGCTCGCGGTCCGGGGCGTGGCGTTCGATTTGCAGTTCTAAAAACCCGCGCGGTATATGGATCGAGCCTTTGATGTTACCCTGATCCCATTCTTCCAAACCCCGGATATCGATCAGAGTGACATCTTCGCCACTATCCATTTTTTGGGCCAACTCATGCACGCTGATCTCTTTGATCTCTTTGCGGAGTTTGGCCATTAGTTGATCACTAGTTAAATAACTCATTTTAACTCCTCAGGATTGCCCGCCGGCCATAGCCGGAATGATTGATACTTCATCTTTATCGCCAACCGGGGTCTCGCCCCCTTGCAGCGTGCGGATCTCCTCATCGTTGACGAAGACATTAACGTAGCGTTTAATCTGGCCGCTGTCATCGCACAGACGGGCTTTGACCCCAGGATATTGGGCTTCCAGACTGTCAATAATTTCGTTAATGCTTGCACCACTGCTCTCTACTTTG
>JAGRCC010000127.1 GCA_020433785.1 Anaerolineae bacterium | reverse complement strand
CGTATGGTCCGTTTTTAACGATAACAGGGTGGATTATGTTGGTTTGGGGCGATGACATATGGCGATATTACTTCTTTTAAGGAGCGATCGTGAAAACTATGAGCCAAGTGAGAGCCCGGATTCTCATCGAGGGGCGTCTGCAAGGAAAGAATTTTCGACTTCAAACCCAGCAAAAGGCCCAGCAGTTGGGGCTAGTTGGGTTTGTCCGGCATCTAACCGATGGCCGCATTGAAATTGAGGTTCAAGGTGATGAGCCTGAAGTTGAACAAATGTTGGCCTGGTGCCAGGAAGAGCCGCACAGCAGCCTGATCAAGAGTGTGCTGTATCGCTACGACGAACCTGTTAGAGGCCACTCTAGTTTTGTAGTCCGTTAGGCAACGCTCCAACCACATTGGATGTGGTTGGGCGGCCTTGCATAATAATTTATGGAGATTTAGGGGAGAGCCGGTGGTGTTGGCTCGTGCGCCAAAGCTGCCGCCGCATCTTCTGTGGGTCCCAGTAGAGGATTGGAGATATCCTGGTCATATAACCAGAAATCAATTTCCCCCTCTGATCCATTCTCGATAGCGAGAAAGTAACTATCCCCTCTTAGAACATTTCCTCGCCAGAGGCGCTCCCCGGTTAAGGGGTCGCCGTCCCGTGAAACCAGCATTCCGGCTCCAAAATTATTTAACCGGCCGCTGCCGCTCAGCCAAGCGTTGACTTCTGCTGTGGTAAATAGTTGAAAATTAACGTTGTGACGGTTGCCATCATCGGGCGTATAGAATAAGCTGAAGCTCAGATCTTGAAAATGGCTCGGCTGATTAGGATCGTCGCGAGAAAAGGTATACCAATAAGTGGCACCTGCGGCAAGTCGGTTGTGGTTTCTACCTGGAGGTAAATCAACAGCGGTGTAAGGCTGGAGTCCCATTTCAGGATTCGGCGTGGATGCCGGCGCGGCCGTGGCCGGTTGAGATGCGTCGGTATTTGATAGATGCGGTTCTTCGCGCAGCAGCCAATAATCAACAGCGACTTCATTATCATTGACTATCTGAATATAGTAGGTTTCATTGCTCACTGTGCGACCTGACCATCTAACTCCAGCGGATAGGTCGCCGTAACTGCTGGCCCATTGACCTGTTCCGTACGGACTCAGAGGGTTGGTAGCTTCCTCAAACTGCACTGCCTGAGTTTCCTCAAAAACTCGCAAAGAGATATTCTGGGCTAAATTATCCACCGTAGAAATTAGTACGAGTGATTGGGTAGAATAACCCTGAAAACTTGGATTAGTGGGGGAAATTCTAAACCATCGTATCTGTTTTGGACCTAAAGTCCCTGTATTTACGTAGTTTATCAGAGAAATAGCTAAAGAAGGATTGCTACCGGTATCGGTCGCTGCTGAGGAGGTCAATAACACCACCAGGGAGAGGGATCCAGCAAAAGTAAATGCAACCAGAACCAGAATGTACTTTAGTAGTTGATAGAGAGGTTGGTCGGATGGTGAGAAGGTTAAAAAAATTTCCGATACGGGTCTTGTCGTGCGCATAAAAACTCCAAACCGTTCGATACTATATCTCAGAAACTACCAAATTTTACTAGTTCTGGTTGTTAAAGGTCAGCTTTGCTGATCGGGTTGATCAGATAGTTAAAACGTGCTCATATGGGCTTTGATATCGCCCATTTAGCTCAAGATTAATCATTCGATTTGAGTTCGTTCCTAAATTGTCAACGGAACTCCCATTACTTGAGCCAGTATACCTTGCGTCCGGTTAAATCGTCAATGGGAGGAATGACCTAACTCAGGTGGCGGTTACCCGGCAGTGATTGATGATTTGGCCAATGCCATCGATCTCGACGGTGACACTGTCGCCGTCGCGCAAGAATTCAGGGGGTTCTCGAAATGCACCAACCCCGTCGGGAGTGCCGGTCAAAATAATATCACCGGGTAGTAAAGTAAAATGCTGTGATAAAAACGAAATTAGATAGGGTACGCTAAAGATCATTTTGCTGGTGTGACTATTTTGCATGGTGCGCCCGTTAACCTGGCAGCGAATGCCTAAATTTTGCGGATCGGGAATCTCATCGGCGGTGACAATCCAGGGGCCTAATGGGCAAAAGGTGTCGAGCGATTTACCACGTATCCATTGCTTGCCGCGATATTGCAAATCTCTGGCGCTGACATCATTGGCACAAGTATAACCAAAAACATACTCTAGCGACTTCTCTTCAGTCACATTTCGGGCCTGCTGCCCAATAATAACCGCTAATTCGGCCTCAAAATCAACTTGGTTGGTCAAGCTATCATTCCAGGTGATGTCTGCCCCCGGTCCGATAATCGACGTGGCAAATTTGGCGAAAACGATGGGTTCTTCAGGTATAGCGCTTTTGGTCTCAATGGCGTGCTCGGCATAATTTTTGCCGATGGCTACAATTTTGGCCGGAGATAAAAGCGGCGCGGTTAGATTAATTTGCTGAAAAGACAGGGCCGGTTGTTTACGAGCTTGCTCTACATAATTGTTTAGTGAGGCAGACCCCTCCTGAATTAGCGCGAGCATATCGCCTGTAAAATTGAGTGCATAAACATCGTCCTCTTCTACATAAGCAATACGATTTTTATGATGGTCATCTTTATAAGTTATTAATTTCATTAGAAGTGCTCCGGAAGTTCAAATTTTTATAGTTACGATAAAACTAAAAAAGTATTTATCGAAATTGTCCCCACTTAGACACTAAAAATGTGTAAATACCTGTTAATTGGTTCCACTTGGAAGATATTACCAATGAATTTGACTAAAAAAGCCAGGCAGTCGCCTGGCTTGGATATTTTGACTGGTTGTCTTGAAAATTGATGAATAAGCGCGATTAAGCTGCTTTATGTAAGCTCAACCCAACCGGGCGACCATGTTCATCATATAATTCCGGCTCTGCTTCTCCATAAATAACATTAGCATTGATAATACATTTGCTAATCTCTTTGTTCGAGGGGATTTCATACATCAGGTCAAGCAAGGCTTCTTCAATGATCGAACGCAAGCCACGGGCGCCGGTTTTGTGTTTAAGAGCCAGCGCTGCCGCCGTAAATAAGGCATCTTGGGTAAAGACTAATTCAACGCCATCGAGCGCAAATAGATGCTGAAACTGTTTGACAATCGCATTGCGCGGCGCTGTTAGAATTTTCATAAGAGCGGTGTGTCCCAGCGGGGAAACAGTGACCATGACCGGCAGCCGGCCAATAAATTCAGGGATTAGCCCGTAACCGAGTAGATCATCGGGCATAATTTGAGATAAAATAGCGGACGTGTGGGCAATAGACGCCTCTTCCTTGGCTACATCGAGGTCTTGAATAGGGTAAGGCGTAGTCACCTCCTGAAGATGGCCGGCGGAGGGCTTGGGCGATACCAATGGATCGCGCGTTTTAGTCCCCAATCTTTTGTTCCACCCGGCACTGAACCCCAACTTCCCCTTAACGCCTAATCGTTCTTCGACGATTTTGTCTAAATTATCAAAGGCTCCACCACAAATAAACAGCACGTTTTTGGTATTGATTTGAATGAAGTCCTGATGTGGATGCTTACGACCCCCTTGAGGCGGAACATTGGCCTGCATGCCCTCAATTATCTTTAATAGGGCTTGCTGAACCCCTTCTCCGGAAACATCTCTGGTAATCGATGGGTTATCGCCGGATTTACGGGCGACCTTATCGATTTCGTCAATATAGATGATACCCTGCTCAGCTCGCTCAACATCATAATCAGCGGCTTGAATCAACCGTAGAATGATGTTCTCTACATCTTCGCCCACGTAACCAGCTTCAGTTAAGGTGGTGGCATCGGCGATGCAGAAAGGCACGTCTAAAATACGGGCTAACGTTTGAGCCAAAAGGGTTTTGCCGCATCCAGTAGGGCCAATCAGCAAAATATTACTTTTCTGCAGTTCGACATCGTTTTTGTGAGTGGCAGTGGTTCGGCGGTTGATTCTTTTATAATGGTTGTAAACCGCTACTGACAGGACTTTTTTGGCCTGATCTTGACCTACCACCCACTCATTCAACTGGTCATAAATCTCTTTGGGGGAAGGGATGCGATTGGGTTTGAACTCTGTGGCGTTTGAGGTCGAAGTGTCCTCTTCCAGGATATCACGACAAAGGTCAACACACTCGTCGCAGATGAAAACCTGGTCTGGGCCGGCAATGAGCCGGTTCACCTCTTCCTGTGACCGCTTACAAAATGAGCATACTTGAGTATTGGAGCGAAATCTACCAGCCATCTAGACTTTCTCATTTTATAATTGGATTTGTTGTATTGTCAGGATTTATATACGAGTACTCAACTATAAAATAGGCGAAAAAAGAATGAAAATACCCCATTTTGCATTATTATGCGGTATATAATCCCCTTATACAACATTGATTTTATTTTTACCGGCGCCGAATACAATAAAATTCGACAAAGAAGTGAATACATCGTTAGTTGGGGAGTTGGTTAAGCTCTAATCGACTCCCCAACTAATTCCCAAGATCCTACTCGCTTTTGGAAGAGTCGCTAGATGCGGGCGCTTCTCCTAAAATATCATCGACTAAGCCGTACTCTTTAGCCGTTATCGCATCCATCCAGCGATCCCGTTCGAAATCATCGGCAATTTGGGCGATGGTTTGCCCGGTGTGCTTGCTTAGAATGCCAAATAGCAAATCTTGTTGGCGCTTCATTTCACGATATTGGATCTCAACATCGGTAGTGTAACCTTGAGCGCCACCGCCGGCCTGATGCATATGAATCGTCGCATGCGGTAAAGCATAGCGATAGCCAGATGCTCCGGCTGCCAGCAGCACCGTGCCCATGCTGGCAGTAACCCCTACGGCAAATGTATGGATAGGAGCTTGAATTTGCTGCATCGTATCATAAATGGCCAAGCCGGCGTAAATGACGCCACCCGGCGAGTTGATATACATCTGGATCTCACGCTCCGGATCTTCCCGGTTCAGGTAAAGAAGTTGGGCTACAATCAGGTTAGCGATTTGATCATTAATTGGCGTGCCTAAAAAGATAATGCGTTCTCTTAGAAGCAAAGAGAAGATGTCATAAGCTCTTTCGGTGCGCCCTGTAGATTCGATGACCATAGGGACCATCGCTTCAGGAAGTTTTGGAAACATAATGTCTAAAGCTCCTTAGTAATAAGAAATTAACTTTTTACTCCAGCAGGGGTTGGTTCTTCGGTTTGATCTACATCTTGATCCCTCTCAGGTGTGCTACTCTCCCTCTCTGGTGCAGCGGCGTCATCAGTGGTAGCTTCAGAGCTTTCAGCTTCTACTGCTTCTTCATTTATAGTGGTCTCAGTCTGCTCCGGGGGCACATCCTCAGCGGAAGCAGGTGTAACCGTGGCATCGTCTGATTGGTCAGCTACGGCTGCGGCTTCAGGCGCCTCACCTTTAGCGACGGCGGCCAGCCAATCGATCACTTTGCCGACCAGCAGATCATTGGCTATCAATTCCTGCTGTACGGGCGAGCTTAAGATATCTCGCCAGAGCCGCTCGCCTTGTCCGGAAAGATCAGAGAGAAACTTGGCGTGTTGTAGAATTTCACCTTCGCCAACTTCCAAATTTTCCTGTTCAGCGATTTTTCTAATTACGAAGCTTCGTTTTAAGCGGCCAATAACCCGCTCGCGGCTCTCTTCAATAAAATCTTCACGAGTTTTGTTTTCCAAACTCAAGTAACTATCGAGGCTCAAGCCATATCGAGAGACTTGTCGCTCATAGTTTTCCAGATCACGTTCAATGCTTTCATCTTCGTAAGCCAAGGGCCATTCAAGGCTGGCCTCTTCGATAATCTGTTCTAGAACCTGGTTGCCCAGTTCATTATTCTGTTGTTGTTCTCGCTGCTTTTTGATATTTGCTCTGATGTCCGCCTTCAAGTCATCGAGGGTCTCAAAATCACTTACTGTTTTGGCAAAATCATCATCAAGAGGGGACAAAGCTTTCTCTTTGACCGCAGCAACTTTTACTTCAAAGACCACTTCTTTCCCGGCATAATCTTCATCGTTAAAATCTTCAGGATAAGTGATCGAGAAGACCTTTTCCTCATCGGCGCTTAAGCCCAACAGAGGTGTGGTCAAATCAGGGCGAAACGGCGGCTTGTACTCTTCGTCGGCTTCATCTGCTTCCGCCTCAA
>JAGRCC010001112.1 GCA_020433785.1 Anaerolineae bacterium | reverse complement strand
CGGCTCGCTCGACCGTTTTGATCTCACTGGCCGATAACTGCAATTGCTCCCCAATTTGCACGGCTAACGTTTCCAGTCGTTTACTCTTATCCAGCATCGAGCCAAGTTGTTCCTGAAACGTCAGCGTATCGAGCCGGGGCAAAAATGCTTCCAGATTTTGCTCGATATCCGCTTTGAAGAAGAAATCGGCATCAGCGTAACGTGCCCGCAGAACGCCTTCATTGCCACGGCGCACAATGTTCAGATGATCTGTTCCACCGTTGCGCACCGCGATAAAATGAGGCAGCAGCGAGTGCCCCTCGGCGGCAGGCTTCACCACAGGGAAATAACGTTGGTGTTTACCCATTACTGTAATCAGCACAGGTTCGGGTAGCTCTAGATATTTTTCTTCGAAGCTGCCCAAAAACGCGGTTGGTTGCTCAACCAGATGAGTTACTTCTTCCAACAAAGACTGATTATCGGGCACTTGACCACCAATTTCAGCCGCAAGCCTTTCAAGCTGCTGTTTGATCTCAAGCCGGCGGGCTTCCGGCTCAACCATAATTTGATGGGTATCCATGACTTGGCAATAGCTACCAGCTGAAGTGATCTCAATATCGGGTGAACCTTGAGGTCGCAGGCCGCGGGTTGTCCGACCACTGGTCAGGCCAGCAAATTCAAACGGCACAATTGCGTCACCCAGCAACGCGACCAACCAGCGGATGGGGCGACTGTAGGCGGTCTTCCCCACCTCATCCCCGACCTGAGCAGAGGCCAACCAGCGCATCGACTTGCCAAACGGAATCGAACGGATGAAATCGGGTAGACTTTCGGTCAATACTTCGGCGGCAGGTCGCCCTTCGGTGCGTACGCTAGCCACGACATACTGCCCACCATCCATTTCCTGAATTTGCAGATCGGCTACATCGACTCCTTTGCTGCGGGCAAAACCCTGCGCTGCTTTGGTCGGATTGCCGTCTGCATCAAAAGCAATTTTGGCTGAAGGGCCACGAACAATCTCAGCTAAATCTTCTTGATGAGGAGCCAACTCCTCAACCAGAACGGTCAGGCGGCGCGGCGTACCGAAAACTTGAAGATTTCGATAGCTTAGCCGCAGGTTGTCCAGAAACTTAGGCGCGGCTTCCTTTAAATAAGCCAAAGCATCCGTGACATCGTGCGATGGTAACTCCTCCGAACCGATTTCCAGCAAAAATGTCTGTGGCGTGTTACTTGTCGCCGGCATCGGGGCTAAAATCGGAGCGGGACGTTCCGGCATATACTGCATCAACGGAAAGCCAAGCTCGTTTCGCTGCTCAACAAAGGCTTTGGCTACTTGGTGGGAAAGACGACGCATCCGCGCAAAATAGCCGGCCCGCTCGGTAACGCCAATGGCGCCCCGTGTATCCAGAATGTTAAATGTATGGGAGCATTTGAGTACATAATCATAAGCGGGGATGACCAAGCCCTGCTCCAGACAACGTTTACACTCTTGCTCATAAAAGTTATAATTCTCGATCAAGGCATCGACGTGAGCTTGGTTAAAGTAGTATTCGCAATATTCAATTTCCTGGCGCAGTAGAATATCACCATAGGTTTGGATGCCGTCCCAATCAATCTTCCAGACACTGTCAACATTTTGCAGGTACATCGCAATTCGCTCCAGACCATAGGTCAGTTCAACGGCGACCGGATCGAGCTGCAAACCACCCGCTTGCTGAAAGTAGGTGTACTGACTAATTTCCATCCCGTCCAGCCACACTTCCCATCCCAGACCCCAAGCGCCCAGCGCCGGACTTTCCCAGTTATCCTCGACGAAGCGAATATCGTGCTCATCCCGATTGAGACCGATTGCGTAGAGGCTACCCAAATAAAGCTCTTGGGGGTTGCCGGGATCCGGCTGGATAATCACTTGAAATTGGGTATGCATCTGCATCCGATTCGGATTGTCGCCAAAACGGCCATCATCAGGTCGGAACGAAGGCTCTACATAAGCAATGTGCCACGGTTCCGGGCCAAGCACGCGCAGGGTGGTACCGGGGTTAGCGGTACCCGCCCCCACAGCCTCATGCCAGGGCTGCCAGATCAGATAGCCCTGATTGGCCCAGTACTGCTGCAAAGTCATAATAATCTGTTGAAAATTCAGGGGTTTGGTCATTTTCTTTTATTACAGAAACCTTTCTAAATTTTTGGGTTCTTCCAGATAATCCGTGTG
>JAGRCC010001111.1 GCA_020433785.1 Anaerolineae bacterium | reverse complement strand
TGAAGGTACGAATTTCGGGCCTGATTTTATCCACTGCTGCTGTGTCCTCTCCTACAGGGATAGTTATCCGAATGAACAAGTTAGTTAACTCAAGTTGTGACCGGTAAAAATATCCTGGTAGCTATCTTCACAACTTAGAATAATTATGAAAGGCTTCGGATATCTGGTCATTCCAGGATGGCGTTACAATTACCCGGCAATTACTCCCTCCTCTTTTTTCTACTTAACTTATTGCCCCTCCAGTACAGGAAATAACCCCTTCAACCCTCCGGCAAACAACTGTATCGCGATGGCAACTAAGATAATCCCCCCAATGCGGCTTAGGACGCGCCGGGATTGAGGGCTGAGTCTGGCAGCCAAAGGCGGGGATAACAGGTGTGTCAGCCAGATCACCACGCCAAATAGCACCACAACAACCGAAATCGCCAGCAGGTCGAGCGCGTTCCTGGCGAAACTGGACGCTGTGACGATATAGGCCGCCGTTGTGCCGCCCATTGACAGTGGGAACGTCATGGGGATCACAACAATCTCACGCCAGTTTTGTGGTTCTTCGCTTTCTTCGACTTCTTCAGGTTCGCGCTTTCCTAGCATCATCGGCAGGCCGGCAACCATTAAAGCGATTCCACCGGCGATACTTAATGAAAATGAGTTAACACCCAGAATATCAAACAAGAATTCTCCTACCCAAACAAACAAGAGCATGACGATTAGAACGTTGATGAAGATCCGAAAGGCCAGTTTCTTTTGATCCACCCGCGGGAAGTGGCCCACCAGCGAGGCATAGGCGCCGACATTGGAAAGCGGACTATAAAGCGTAAATAGAGAGACAAATAGAAGGAAGAGTTCCTGTAATGTTATAGTCATGGTTTACCCCTAATCCTATAGTAGATCCTATTTGCTCAGGTACTCGATAATGGCATCAAAGCCAAAGACGTCGTAGGCCGTTTGATAATCCGTCGCTGATGTCGGCTGCGAAGACTGCTTAATAATTGCAATTGGAATAGGTAACTTGGAAATTGCTAGAGCGGAATCTCCAAGTTACTCTATCTCTCTATCTCCATTTTCGCGACGCGGCTAACCGAAAACTGCGGCGCTATTGGATTAATTCGTTCTTCCGATTAAGCCTCGATCTCATCGGCTGCAAAGAGTTCGCGCAGTTTGGCTTCATCTTCGCTGGACAGCGACGTTTGGATGAGCGTTCCATTGAAATCTTTGAGTTCATCAGCGACTTTGTCGGGGGTGGCGCTAACAACCAGCAGGAAAAGGGCCGAGTGACCCGGCTCAATCGTGTTACCTACCTCTTTGATGAAGTCATCGTCCACCCCAATATCGTTAAATTTACCACCCAGCGCCCCGGCGGCAGCCCCAACGGCCAATCCCAACCAGGGCATCCAGAAGATGAGGCCAACCAACATCCCCCAAAATGCGCCGCCCAAAGCACCGGCTCCCACCAAGCTGACAGCCTGCTTGACCTTAACCTTGCCATCAGGCTTACGAACAACCACGGCTGCATCGGCCAGCATTATCAAATGCTGCTTCTGTAATTCAAACAACTTGTCGCGCATTTTGAATGCACCCTCTTCATTATCAAATGCGACTACAATTAAATCACTCACGGTTTTTCTCCTTATAGATAAACTTTACAGTCCCTAACAATTGAATGTCACATCCGCCCCACGTTTTGATACCCTACCCTTCAAGCAGCCGTTGCAATTCCGCCTCAACTGCATTGGGATAGGACGATTGAAAGACTCGTGGAGACTACTAGTCATCGTCCCAATCGTCATCGTCGCCGAGAAGGTCTGCACTAAAAAGCTCGTCTCCAATATCAGTGACAGCCTCATCATACCCGGCCTCAAAAATGGCATCATCAATCAAGGCATCCTCAGCACCGGCTTCATATGCATCAAACAGATCGCCGGCCCTGTAGCCACCCCCAAAAATGCCATCGATCAAGCTGGTCGCAGCATTCGCTATCAAAATACCGCCGCCGATGCCCAAGGCGCTTTTGGCAGCTCCAGCCAGGAATCCTCCACCTCCACTTTGATGAGAGGCTACTGATGGCGTTTGGGTGACAGGCGACGATTGGCGGCCGGGGAGAAAGCTCTGGCCGGCCTGCCCTTGCCCACGGGTCTGACGCTCCAATTCGGCAATCCGGACCTCCGCCTGCTTCAAAGCCTGGTATTGGATGATAGTGGCTTGTGCCAGATAGTACATTGCGCCCGGAATGCGGTGTACGTGTTGGTTAATCAAAGCCTCGGCCTGAGAATCTCGCGGCCCGGATTGGGCTGCTATCTGGTCAATTTTTCGAAAGAGAGCGTCTATGAGTTGTTTTTCTTCATGCTGCATGTCTTTCACCTTTCTTTGTTTAGAATATTTCTGATATTGCTTCATTTTTTAACGCTTGTGGCAATGCCTATCTCGCGCAGACCATTCTGTTTAAGTTTCGCCTTCTTCCCAAAATGATGCCAACACCTCCAGCCCTCCCGGCGCCTTTTCCTCAGCAAAACGATAGCTGCCGATAATCAGGCCGATAAGGAGAAGAACCATGGCAAAGGGCGCGATCAAAAACACCAATCTCGTGCCGAAGATGGTCGCCAGTATGCCAAACGTCAATACGGCCACAATGGCCAACGCACTCCGCAGCGTATTTTCGATCCCAAAAACGCCGGCCTGTTTGACCACCGGCAGCCGCCGGTTAACGTAGGTTTGTGCCGCCGCGCCGGCGGCAGTAAAACCGGCGTAGGCCGGGATGGTCAACAAGCCGGCCGTCAGAACTTTGTCGCTCGGTTGTACTCCAAACAGTGCCAACAATCGCAGCGGGCTGAAGGGAGCCAAGAATGGGGCAATTTGGTCGATGAGGCCGAAAAGCAAGACACCACCGCCAAAAGCCACCACGCTGACCAGCATAACCGGCCGCTCGCCGAATTTATTCATCAGCCATGGGGCCGCAAACGTTGCCGCCAGAAAACCGATAGGGATGGTGGCAAAGACAAGGATCGTATCGGCCGGGTCAACCCGAAGCACCGTGCCGACGAAGCCCGGCATCATTGCTACAAATCCCTCGAACAGGGCACTGACCATCGCGCCCAGAAGAACCATCGTAGCCACCACGCGATGTCCGGCGATCCATTGGGCCGTAGGGCGCACGCCGATCCCCTTCAGCCGCCAGTCAACACTGCGGAGCGCATCGCCAATCTTGACGCCGCCTTCATCGGGCAATCCGAAAACCCGCAGCCCGGCCAGCAGCAGCAGCACGCCTCCCACAATCATAACGAGCGTAATGCCCCCGACTCGAATCAAGATCGTGGCGAAGAAGGCCTGACCAATGGCCGAGCCGGTCGATGTGGTCAACGCCATCAACATCGCCGCCACGGCCAACTCCTGCGGTTTGGCTATCAAAGGGATAACCGACCGAACCGCCGGGATAGAGACCTGAGCCAGCGTTGAAACGATGAGAATAATGAAGACCAGCACAATGAAATCCGACCCCAGGAGCAACGGCACCCCTATACAAAGCCCGGCCTGCAGCAAGTAGGTTACGGCCAAGGCCAGGCGCTTGGGTAATGAGTCGGCAATCATCCCGCCCTGCGTGCCCAGTACCAGACCGGGCAGAAAGCTGGCCGCGCTGACCAACGCCACCTCAAACTGTGAGCCGCCGCTGCGAGCCAGGTGGACCATAGCCCCGTAAGAGAGCGTGCCGATGGCTAAGCCCGACAGAAAGTTTGCCAGCAGGGCAACCCGCACCGGAACCCGGCCCAACAGAGAGAGATCGGGCAGGTAAAACCATAAGAAACGCTTGGGTTGTTGCTGAGGTAGTGCTGTTTGTTTGGTAGGAGACGCTATTTTCATTTAGATTCCCGTTACTATAATCTGCCAATCATCGTTTGTTACTAGTAACACCTCTTCGTTGGCGGTCAATCATCGCCTGTTACTAGCAACGGGTCTTCGTTGGCCGCCAATCATCGCCTGTTACTAGCAACGGGTCTTCGTTGGCCGCCAATCATCGCCTGTTACTAGTACTACAACGAGAC
>JAGRCC010000126.1 GCA_020433785.1 Anaerolineae bacterium | reverse complement strand
GCTTCATTCACGTCAGCCGCCTGACCCATATCATCGAAACCGACTATCCGCTGCCGGAAGCGCCGCAGGGTGGTGCTTCGGAAGAGCACATGATGATCGGCCAGTACATCGCCGAGATGATTCCGGATGGGGCTACGCTACAAATGGGCATCGGCAGCATTCCCGATGCGGTTTTGCAGAATCTGGGCAACCACAAGGATTTAGGCATTCACACCGAACTGTTTTCCGATGGGGTCATCGATATGGTCGAGGCCGGGGTAATCACCTGCGCTCAGAAAACGTTCCATCCGGGTAAGATGGTGGCCGGTTTCCTGTTTGGATCGAAACGGCTGTATGATTTTGTTAACAATAACCCGATTATCGAACTTCACCCAACCGATTACGTGAACGATCCGTTCAACATCGCCAAGAACGACAAAATGGTTTCGATCAACTCGGCCATCCAGGTTGACCTGACCGGTCAAGTCTGCGCCGACTCCATCGGCACTCGTTTTTACAGCGGCGTGGGCGGCCAGGTGGACTTTGTGCGTGGCGCGGCCCGCTCCAAAGGCGGCCTGCCGATCATCGCATTCCCTTCAACCACGCGCGATGAGACGGTCAGCCGCATCGTGCCTATCCTGTCGGAAGGGGCCGGGGTGACCACCACCCGCAACGATGTCCATTACATCGTGACCGAGTATGGGGTGGCCTCGCTGCACGGTAAAACCATCCACCAGCGCGTGCAAGAGCTCATCAACATCGCCCACCCCAAATTCCGCGATGAGTTGACCCGGGCCGCGCATGATCTAGGTTATGTCTAATTGTCTGAGGGTGTAATATCCCCTCTGTGTTTTTGAGGCTACAGATGGACACAGATGCCATAGATGTTTAGTATCGGGGTTCATCTGTGGAAATTTGTGGCCTTACTCTTACCTTTCTTGGGCGCTTGCCGAAAACAAGCGCCCAATTCTTTTCCTCACCCTATTTTTGCCTAGCAACAGTTATAAAAGATAAAGATTTTGTGCTAAGATATCGGCGCAGAAATCAGATGACAATCGCTTGATTTCACTTTGATGATACGTGACTGTCACTTTTAGATAACACGAAAGGACCTATTGAATGCTTGATTTTGGCTCGATCCGGAGCAAAGAAAAAACGATGCACGAGTTATATGGCCACCTGACTCCGGCTCAATTACGTGATCTCACCCACGAAATGATCGATACGCAGCTCCATTTGCTGGCTGAATGCGTTGACCAAGATATCACCTTTGTTTATAGCGATCCAAAAGCTTACGATCACGCGGCCTCGACCTCGGGTGAAGTGAATATGCCCTGGACGCTCGGCCACGTCATCGTTCACGTTACGGCTACCTCGGAAGAGGCGGCGTTCCTGGCCGCTGAACTGGCTCGAGGCGTGCAGCGCGAGGGGCGCTCTCGCTATGAAGTTTATTGGGAAACCGTCACCACTGTGGAGCAGTGCCGCTGGCGACTTGAAGAGAGCCGCCGCATGCGGCTGGCCAGCCTGGATCTGTGGCCCGATGAACCTCATCTGGACAATACTATTGAGCTGCGTTACTTAAAAGGACCGATTAATCCGGTCTCTCGCTTTTTGGGCGGCCTAAGCCATGAGGATGCTCACCTGGAGCAAATCAAAGAGATTCTGCAGCAGTCGCGCCAGACTAGGGTCGTGGTTTGATAAATTTTTGCAAGCAATTTAACAAAAGTAGTTCATAGCAGGAGTGATCAACCTATGCTCGGCCAAGAGAATGTTTTTGTTTACGGTACACTGCGGCCACCGCAGAATAATTCATCGAAAAATGACTGCCGGTATTACTTTCACATCGACCGTTATGTCAAAGCAGCCGAGCCGGCTCAGCTCGAACAGGCCGATCTGTTCAACCTGGGGGCCTATCCGGCGGCTCGACCAGGGGAAGGAACGCTTTATGGTGACTTGCTGATGCTGGAGTCCCAGGCACTGCCGATTATTGATCGGATTGAGGGCCATCCCAAATTTTTTCGCCGGGAAAAGGTTGAGGTTAACACCGATTCTGGGCCAACCACGGCCTGGATTTATTGGGCAGCCAGAGGATTAGTGGTGGGTATGCGCCGTATTGGCTGTGGCGATTGGCTGCGGCGGCAGGAGGATGACTGCCGCGCCGCCTCAGCGGTGGCGGAGCCGGAACACCACGAAGCCGAGGATGAAACACTGCGGGCGCTGATCAAACGCTTCGCCGAGGCCGAATGCAGTTGGTTCAGCACGGTGCGCCCGGATGAACGCGCTCATAGCGCGCCGGTCTGGCACGTCTGGTATCGAGGCCGGGCTTATGTCGTCACCACGCCGGATGCGGTCAAAGTTACCAACATTGCTCAAAACCCGGCCGTGGTTATCACCCATCCCGATCCGATTAATCCGGTCATTGTGGAGGGTTGGGCGACTTTAGCGCCGGAGGCAAGTGAGGCGTTGCGCCCGCTGTTCCAGGCCAAATACGATTGGGACATCGGCACGGATGCCGACTATGGGGCCATTATCGAAATTACACCCACGAAACTGATGGCTTGGGGCAACCATGGCGAAGGTCGCTGGGATGGGGCCACCGTGCTGCAAGTGTGGGCCGTTTAACACTATTACTCCACCGTAACCACCACCGAAGCCGGTACAAACTGGGCCTCTATTCCCGCCGGCGCCACAAAATTTGGGGTCATATTTACCTGCTGGCCCCGGCGCAATCCGGACGTATCAAGCGTGACGTGGACCAGATCGGGGTTAGTTTCGATTTCATTGAGCAGCGGCTGCGCTCCCCCAAGCAGCAAATCAACCCGACTTGGTTCCACCGAAATGTTTAGGTTGCGGGTCGAGCCAATGATTTCGATAGAGCGTGAGATGGCTAGATTGCCGGTACGGGGTGTAATACCGACCGAGACTTTGACGTTTCGCGCCGGAACGCCGTTGTTATCCAGCGCTTGCAGGTTGGGTGGCAAGTCAAGCGGAATTTGCACTTCAAAATCACCGGTGGCTTGACTAACATCGACCGGCAGGGTAGTGATTACGCTGCCAATCTCGGTTAATTGGTCGATGCTGCCTTGTAGGGTGACATTCGCCGGCGTCACACTGAGATTGCTGAGTTGATACCCTTGAGGCGGCTGGCCGTTTACGTTGGCCTGAACGCTGACCTCACGGGCATTCAGTCTTGGCCGAATATTGGCGTTGACCTGAGTTTGGTTTGGCTGAACCTCCACCCCAAATACCTCGTGCCCTCGCTCATCCACCACTTTCAAAGGTCGCGTCTCCCGGATCGAGGTGGTCGCATTAGACAGAGAAATGCTGGTTTCGACCTGTTCCACCTTTTCGACAATCGGGGCCGGCCCGACGATTTGCACTCGATCGGGTACAGCAGTAGGAATGCCGACGAGTTCGTAGGCGGTCGGCAGGTTCTGCTGGTCGGGGATGGTCACCATAATCGGTACGGTGCGGCTGATGATCGGCGCCAGTTCCAAATCTAGCGCCTGCGGTTCAATCGACACGACCAAGACCTGGTTGACACTGGATTTAACTTCGATAGGCACTCGATATAACCCCGGAGTGGTTCTGGCCAGTGTGGCGGTCGCCTGGAAGGTGCCGGGCCGGAGCGTAGGCAGCAAATCCGTGGTGGTCTGAATAACCGCCGAAACGGTTTCTGGAGGCGGGGGGATGATGCGTGTGTTATTAGGTTGGTTTTCGATTCGTAGGGCGATGCCTTCAACTCGGGCTAATTGAAACGGGTTGGTCTGTTCGATCACAAAGGACCAAACCACCAGTGACAAAAGCATGGCTACCACCAGCAACCCCAGATCAGAGAGCAATTTCCTCACCGTGAACCCCGAATTGGGGTACCAACTTTGCTGCGCCAAATTACGTAACAGACTCCATAGGGAGAGGGGTTTGGTCGGATTGGTCGAAGAACCGTAGAAGTCAAGCAGCTTCTCACGGAGTTCTAAGCTGGTCAGCGGGCGATGTAACTGCCCTTGTTGAGCCACGCCGACATGGCCGGTTTCCTCACTGACCACAATGACCAGCGCATCACTGGTTTCGCTGATACCAACGGCTGCCCGGTGACGGGTGCCCAATCGTTTTTCAGCCGGGGGTAGATGATTGGTTAGAGGGAGGACGCAGGCAGCGGCGGTTATCTTATCGGCTTGAACCAAAATGGCGCCGTCGTGTAACGGCGTCCCGTTATAAAAAATCGACTCCAGCACCTCGCTGGTTACGCGCCCGCCAAATGAGACGCCGGTTTTAACGATTTCATCCAGCGAATCATTCCCTTCCAGAACGATCAGCGCCCCGGTTTTGCTGTCAACCATATTTTCTATAGCATGGGTCAGTTCGGGGATGACGCGCTCAGCCGCGCTCTCGCGTACGGCTTGAGCCAAGCCGGATGTACGGCCCACGCGCTCCAGAAAGCGTCGTAGCTGGGCCTGAAAAATTATGGGGGTGGCTACCAGTGTCGCTACCAAAATACCCCGAACCAGCCAGTCGAATACCGGCAGAGGCAGCAGGGTGGTCAGGACAAACAAGGCCAGCCCTAGCAGCAAAATCTCTCGCATCATATAGCCGATAGCACTGCGCCGGATGAGACTGAGGATAAGGTAAAATGCAGAAGTAACAAGGGCGAGGTCGATCATCCCAAACCATGTTAAATTAGATAGCAAAAAAGCGGTTTGGTTATATAATGACTGCAACGAGTCCATAGTAACTGGTTTTCTCCAGTGAGTTAGGCTTGTGGGTTGGTAATGCGGCAGACGCTGGGTTAAAGGGCGCGAGTCAATACACGGCAATAGTTGTACGCTTAAAATCAGTAAACCTTCATTGTTGCCAAATGTTTCACAGATCGGCTACTGATAAGAGTTGTTCTGGTTAGATGCTTCCATATCCTTTTTACGTTCAGATTTAACGAACGGTACATTCTCTTTAGCTGAGTGAAAGTAAAAACGCTGGGTGGGATAGGCCAGCTCTATATCCGGCTCTTGGGCAAAAGCTCTTAGAATATCTTCCCAAATGCCCTGCTCGGTTGAGCGGCGCCGGCGAGGATTGACTAAAAAGCGAAGCGTCAGAAGAACCCCACTAGGGTCCACTTTTAGGTAAACGATAGGGGTTAAGTTCTTGTAAACAATGTAGAAGCGGCGGGCTGCTGCTTTGACTCGTTCGGCCGCATCGGGACTCAAGTGAGCCGCATCTTGATTGGCTATCTCGGTTAGAATGGTTTTAGCCTTTTCCCAATTGCTTTCAAAAGTAATCAACACTTCTATTTCATGCCATATGTACTCAATGCCTTTGTTATAATTGGCAAGCGGATGGTTAAATACCTGTCGGTTAGGGATATGCAGAATGCGGCCCGTACTTTGATCGGCGTGAACCCAGTTGCCGATTTCTAGGATGGTGAACTGAAAAAAGCGGATATCGACCACATCGCCGGCGTGGTCGCCGATCTCCACCCGATCGCCCAGCTCGAACGGTCGGCGTGAAAAAATGAACAGCCAGCCAGCCAGATCGGTCAGGGGACCTTGCATGGCAATGGCCAGCCCGGCCGAGGCTAACCCCAAGAATGTGGCGATTGCTTGAATATCTCTTATCCATAGCCGCCCTAAAAGCAGTATCGCCAATATAGCTGTAATGTACGATGACGTTTTACGCCAACTATAGCGAGCCCGATCGTCGACCAGCTTATTCTGAACGATCCGTAATACGATCAATCGTATCAACCACAAACAAACCAGGATAGCGATTGACACCAGGAATTTATCCTCAGTTTCCTCGCTAGGGTTCATCATATTTTGAAATAAAGGATCGTTTAGAATTCGATCAAGCCAGTCCATTGTGTTTCAAACTTATTGTGACGGGTGGATGGTTGTAGTCGGTTAGTTGGATGGATGGTTAGTTTGTTAGGTAAATGGCTGAAAACTAACCATCCATCCGTTAATCCACCCTTACTTTACGCTCGTACTAGGTTTCGGGCGGCGGACAGCATCCGCTCATTAACATCGGTTACCTCGCCCTCACCCTCGATCTCGACCAGAACACCGTTTTCCATGTAATAATTAATCAGCGGGGCGGTTTGGCGGTGAAACGTATCCAATCGGGCCCGAATGGTTTCCGGTTTGTCATCATCACGCTGGTATAAATACTCGCCCTCACATTTATGATTGGGACATTTCTTAAATGGATTGAAAACCTGGTGGAACGGCGTCTGACATTCCCGACATATCACGCGACCTGAAAGTCGTTTGATAATTTCTGCGTCAGAAACCTTAAGGTAGATCACCGCCTGAAGTTGTCGTCCCAAGTTGGCCAGGATTTCGGTTAGCGCCTCTGCCTGAGGCAGCGTGCGGGGAAAGCCATCTAAAATAAAGCCGCGCTCGGCGTCGGGCTGCGAAAGCCGCTTTTCGACCATTGCTTCGGTGACATCATCGGGCACAAGCTCGCCTCGATCAATGTAGCTTTTGGCCAGCTTGCCTAAGTCAGTTTGATTTTTGATGTTTTCTCTAAACAAATCGCCGGTTGAGATATGCGGTACTTCCAGTTCCCGTTTGAGCTGGTCGGCCTGTGTCCCTTTGCCCGATCCCGGACCGCCAACTAGCACGACATTGACGCTGTCGTGGTCGGTTTTAACTGGCGTCGGCGCAGGTGAAGGCATGGTGATCGCCTGAATCTGGGCGGTTGTGACCATTTTCGCCCGCCGTTCCATTAACTCACTTACGGCTTCCGAAACGGCTTTGCCAACCGTGGGAATATCACGCGAGCCGTCGATGATAATCAGCCGGTTGGTCGCCTGGTAGTAATCAACCACCGGCGCGGTCGCTCGACGAAAGGCCCGCAGGCGGACGCGAATCAGTTCCGGAATATCGGTAGACCGGCGGCGCAGCGTGCCTCGACAGCGGTCACAAATCCCCTCCTGGGCCGGGGGATTAAATTTTAGATGATAGGGCGCGAAGCATTCGTTACAAATAACTCGGCCCATTAGCCTTAGCACCACCTCATCATCCGGTACGTTTAGGTAGATAACCCCATGCAGCTTACGATGGATTTCTTTTAACAGCTCATCAAGAAATTGAGCCTGCTGCACGGTGCGGGGAAAACCGTCAAATAAAACACCTCTATCCGGATCGGCTTTCCATAACCATTCTTCCACAATAGCGTCGACGACTTCGTCTGGAACCAGTTCGCCTCGGGCCATATATTTCTTGGAAAGAATACCGATAGCGGTTCGCTCTTCCACATGCTGCCTAAACAACTCCCCTGTAACAATGTGGATGAGATTGAACTTTGCAATCAATTCATCCGTATGGGTGCCCTTCCCTGCTCCAGGTGGTCCAATTAAGGCGATACTCATAGTTCTCTCCTCTCTGAGTTACATATTTATATTTTATCGGGAACTGAAATAAAAATACAATGTCGGTCTCTATTATCTCCGGCTAGAGTCCTCTGTCAAACTGGCCGCCCCTAGAATCTAGGGTGCCAGGCACTTAACCTCTTCATACCGAGCCGTTCTGCCGGTTGTGTGCTAATTGAGTGGCAAAAAGTGGCTGTCACCTCTTTTCGATAGCGTCCGGTTTAAAAGTAAAAAGCCGGGTGGAAAGACCCGGCTTTTATGAAGAGATTAAGGAGAGGAGAACAGTTTATACCAAGCGATTGACCAAAGTAACCAGGCGATCGATGGCTACTGGCTTTTCGATAAAAATGTCGACGCCCATTTCTTGACAAATGCGTTCATACTGGACGTGGCTGGACATCATGATCGTTTTGATGTTTCTCTGGGTGAACGTGTTTAGCTGTTCGTACATCAGTCCGATGCCTTGATCTTGATTGTTGATGTGGGTGTCGCTTAAAAAGAGGTTAATTGGGTGATTTGTTAGGAGCTTACGTGCTTCATGGATTGTTGTGGCTGAAAAAACTTGGTATCCGGCCTGTTGCAGCGCTTGGACATACAGATACCGAAGGTTGGGGTTGCTATCTAACACAAGGATGCTCGTGGTTGGTTTCACTTTAAAAGTTTTTTGGGTTTTGGTGATGTGGGTGACTAACCCCATAATGAAAATCGCCTCACTTTGGTCTCAACACTTGATGGGTCCAGTATAGACGTTGACCAGGCGATTGTGAAGCGTAAATAGTTCGGATATTAGCCTCCGTAGATTGCCGCAGTCGGCGACCTAACTGCGTAGTTAATACGTAAATTCAACGTAAAGCCACCCAACCCGCAGCGATAAATTAGGCCGGCCAGGCTGGCAGGCGATTAAACTGTGCGTCGAAACCTGCCTAACCAAGCGGTGATCACCATTACGGCTGCCATCCCGATTAACCCCCAGATCATTCCACCCCCACCGCGCTGCCCTGTTTCCGGTAAATAGCGGGGAGTGGCTGTCTCGGTAATGGTTGATTGGGTGGTTAGTGCCGCCGTAGGAGTAATCGCGATAACTGCCCCGGCGGTTGGCGTGGCTGTACTGGGCAGCGTAGGTGTGGGAATAACAGCGGTTTCATCGTCACCGTCGTCATCATCGTCGTCATCCCGGTCTTCTTCATTATTATCACCATTATCGCCGCCGCCGGAGTCGGGGTTATCGATAACAGTAATTGGCACTTGGAAGGCATCGCCGGTTACATCGTTGTTGAATTCATCGCGGGCGTTGCCGGTTTGAGCCTGGTTAACGGTATCGACGACTTGGGTCAAGGCAGTGAAGACGGTGGTAATAATGATCGCTGTGTCGGGCTGGATCGGGCCAAAGTATGGCGTGGTGGCCAGATTGGTCCAAACCAGCGTGCCGAGCGGGGCGGTGATGTCGGGGGTAAACGGGAAGGCTGTCTTGAATTCCAGAAAGTTGGCGTCATAGGTGTCGGTTAGAGTCAGTTGGGTCATAATCGCGCCGCTGTCGTTAGTGATGATGTGGGTGAAGGTGACCGGCAGCCCGGCGACCGGCGTGCTGCCCGGCGGATCAATCGCCTTGAATACCGGCGCTTGCCCGCCGACCACCGGCTCAGGGTCGGTCTGATCATTGGCGCCACCGCCGGCTTGGTTGCCCGCGCGGATGATATCGCCACCTTCCACGGCATTAACCACCGCCGTTTGAGGGTGAACCGCCCGGAAGAAAACCGTCAGCGTAATGGTATCGCCGATTTGCATCCCGGCCGAATTGTTAAGCACCGCGACATTATCCCATCGAATAACGTTGCCGCTAACGCTATCTTCAGTGGGTATGGCCTGGTTGAATTGTAAAATGGCGCTGTCAAAGGTATCGGTGATAGTCACGTTGGTCAGGGTAAAGGCGCTCTGGTTGGTGACGGTGATGGTGAAACTGAGGATATCGCCCACGCGCACCACATTATTGGGGCGATTGAGGGCTTTTCTAACCACGATATCGCCGCTTTGGGCCTGGCTGACCGATGGCAAATGCAGCAAACTCACCAGCATTGTGATTAATAGAGCCTGCGAGACAATTAACACGTGAAGTAAGCGTCGTAGTTTCATCAACTCTCTCCTCCTAAAATAAAGGTCTGGAGCGTCAAAGTTTACTTTGACTTTATCATCACCCTTACACTTAACTTAACACTATTTCCATTCTACCCAACTTAGTTCATAAGCCAACTTGTCATACCGATTCGGAGGCTTATTTTGTCGATGACTTGATTTTGTATAACGCTATCAGATTTTGGTCAGTAAATCTTAAACCAAGTGACCGTCGTCTGATTGCCATAGACAGTTTTGTTGGGTTTTGGTAAAGAGGATAGGGTATCGAATGACCTTATGGTAAAATGGTAACAGCGAAACGCAACAGTTGCTTTTAGCTCATCGTCAAAAAAGGAACCACTCTCTCGCTAAATTTCAGGAGGTAATATGACTAAATTCACCCAGGTACTGGCCTTTTGCACCTTGTTATTGCTGCTGACCGGATGCGGCGGTGGAGGTCGTCCCCCCGGCCCCCCTGGACCACCCCCCAATGGTTCAAATGTGGTTAATGAAACAACGGCTAATACCAGCGGCGCGATCACCTTCAAACTAGACGGTTGGGCCGATAACTGGTTCGCCGCCTATTTGGGGGAGGAATTGATTGTCGAGGACTCCGTGCCTATCATTACCGAACGTTCGTTTAATGCCGAAACCGTCACCTTTAAGGCCGATTACCCCCTCCACCTCAACTTCATCCTCAAAGATTATAAAGAGAACGACACCGGCCTGGAATACATCGGCGCGGGCAATCAACAGATGGGCGACGGCGGCTTTATCATGCAGCTCACCGATATCGGCTCCGGCAGTGTCGTCGCCGTGTCTAACGGCGATTGGAAATGCACCATCATCCACGAAGCCCCCCTCGATAAAAGCTGTGAAAACGAAGCGAATCCCGTAGCCGGTACGGCGCCGTGTGAATTTACCGCCCTCGAAGAACCGGCCGGTTGGAAAAATGCCGACTTCGACGACAGCGGTTGGACCGCGACCACCGTCCATTCCGCCAGCGAGGTCGGCCCCAAAGACGGCTACGACCAAATTAAATGGGACCCTCGCGCCCAATTGATTTGGGGCCCGGATTTGGAAACCGACAACACGCTGCTGTGCCGGGTGACGGTTGAAGCGCCGTAATCAATGTGGCTCGATAATCACATCTTTCCAAAAATGTTGGTTAGTGGCCGAATTCGGAAACCGTTTGACCCAGGGCTTAATCAAAATGTGACCCTGGCTGTAAAACAGCGGAATAACCACGGCCTCTTCAATTAACATCCGTTCGGCTTGGCGATAGAGCTTCAATCGCTCGATGTGATCCGGCAGTTGTTTGGCCTCGGCGACCAGTTTAGTGTAGGGTGGATGATGCCAGCGACCCTGGATGCCGACACGGAGCAGGTTGTCGGGGTCCGGATAGTCGGCGATCCAGCCGATGTTGTAAATTGAAGGCGGGTTTTGAGTGATCTGGTCGAGGAGTGTGTCAAATTCCATCTTGCGCCAGCCGATGTCGATATTTAACTGCTTCTGCCACCCTTGTCGTAGATGCTCAATCGGCGTGTCCCACGACGGTTTAGCGGCTAGCTCGATGGTTGGAAAACCGCGCCCCTCTGGGAAACCGGCCTCAGCCAGCAGGCGTCGCGCCTGATCCGGATCAAACGGCAGCGCCAGATCGGGCGTGTGGCCCGGCATCCCCGGCGGTACAAATCCCCCCGTTGCCGGAATGCGATCTCCCGCGAAAACAATATTGGCCAACATCTCGCGATCCAGCGCCAGCGCCAGCGCCCGGCGCACCCGTGGGTCATCAAACGGGCTTTGTCGATTATTGAAGCATAGGAAATGGACTCTCAGCTTGGGTACGGAAAAGAATTCATCCGGATAGCGCTGCTGAATATGCCGGCGCTGCGTAAACGCCCACAGGTTAAGCACATCAAAATCCCCCGTTTCATAGCGGGCCAACATTTCCTCCGGGGTCGATGCGTCCAGGTAAAGTTCGACCTGCGTTAAATTACCGGTAAACGGCCCCCGGTAGTCGTTATAACGGGTGAGAGTCATGAGCCGATCCGGCTCCCAGCCGGTGAGCTGAAAGGGGCCGCACGTGACAATATGGTTGAGGGCTGTCCACGCGGCTCCGTGGGCTTCGATGACGTGCCGGGGCACCGGAAAAAAACCGGGGTGAGCCAGCAGTTGGGGAAAATAGCTTACCGGATTTTTGAGCGTGATGTGTAAGGTCAACCTATCGACAGCCCGGATGCCCACATCTTCCGGCGTCGTTTCACCGGCGTGGAACGCCTCAGCCCCCTTGATGTCAAAAAAGTGCGTCGCGTTAAACGCCTCAAGTTGGGGGTTGAGCACGCGGAGCCAACTGTACACAAAGTCGTCCGCTGTGAGCGGCGTGCCATCGCTCCAGCGGAGGTTACCCTGCAGCCGAAACAGATATTCACTGCCCCCGGCCAAAATTTCCCAACTGTGGGCCAACTCAGGCACGACGTCCAACTCCGGATTAAGGCTAACCAGCCCGCTGAAAAGGTGGGCGATCACCGTGCCCGACTCGCTGTCAGTCACCAGGGCCGGATCGAGCGTGTAAGGGGCCTCCCAGCATGTTCTGAGGGCATGCGGCGCCGGAGCCGGCGGCGTCTGAGCGACGTTCGCTTGCTGCCATAAACTAAAGCCATCGTCATAAGCCTGGCGCGACTGCTGGAAATTAAAAGCCAGGTGATGCGTTAGCCCCAGCTTCATCAACGTTCGGGCGGCTCGCTCAAAGTCGCCTTGCGCTTTTAAGAATTGGAGCGCCTGCTGGTAAAAGTCGGTCGCTTCGTGGTGGGCGTAGAGCAGCCTGGCTCGATCCCCGGCTTGCAGCAGGTAGGTAACCGCCTGTTCAACCGCGCCGGCCTCGGCGTAGTGACGGGCCAACTGCACCGTAATCGGCTCAAGGTTATCGTGATAGATCCGCTCCAACACCGCCGCCACTTGGCCGTGCAGCCAGCGCCGTTCGCTGCTGCTGAGGGTGCGGTAAAGGTACTGCTGAAACAAAGCGTGCCGGAAATGAAAGCGAGCCAGATACACCGGCCCCACTTTTTCCTCGCCCTGCTCCAGGATCAACTGGTGCCGCCGGACTAACTCCTGCGACAAAATAGGCAGCAGTTCCCCTTCCGACATATTCTGAACCTGCGCCACCACTTGAACGGTGAACGTCTCGCCTTCGACCGCGGCGGCGGCCAGAATGGTGCGCAGCCGATCATCCAACCGGCCCAGCCGCTCCTCGATCACCGCCTCAACCCGCGCCGGCAGCGACGCCCAATCAATCGCGTCGCTCTCTACCCAGACGCCCTGCCCGTTTTTGACCAGGTCGCCCCGCACCTGCAAGCTCCGCAGCAGTTCAACCGTAAAGAGCGGATGCCCCTGTGTGCGCCGGTACAGCGCCGCTCGAAACGCTGGCCCCAGTTGGTTGGGCACGGCATTCAGCAGGGCTTCGATAAAGTCGTAAGTCATCGTTTGGGCCAAATCAATAGGCGGATCGCCGAAACGGCGCCGGATCTCGTTGATGACGGGCGCCAGGGGGTGGCGGTCGCCGGCCCGGCCCAAGGCTACATCATCCGGTCGATATGTCACCAGCAGGAGAATGCGACCGGTTGATAGCCGGCGGCTGAGGGAGAACAACATATTGATTGAAGCGGCGTCGATCCACTGGGCGTCGTCGATGACCAGCAGCAGCGGCCGCTGTTGGGCCAGTTCGCTCAAAAAGTGGGCCACTTGCTCGATTAGATCGTTTTGTGAGGTTTGGCTGTTGAGTGGTAGGTTAGCCAGGTGGTCACGCCTCTCCCACGGCGTCAATTCGGCCAGCGCTCGTCGAGCTGGTTGGGGCAGAACGTGGTGCGAGATCAAACGGTCGATCAACCCCGGCCCGACCGTCTTGAGCGTTTGGATGCTCTGCGGTAAAAAACCCCATACGCGACGGGCGTTCTCTAGGGTGATATCGCCCCGAGTCCAGCGCGGCTCTACATCGCCCGCCAGCAGTTGTAATATTTCGCGGAAGGGCAGGTAGGGATCGCCCAGCCCTAAATAGGCGTCGCAACTGCCGGGCGCAACCAGCAGATCAGGCACGGCGGCCTGAGCCTGCCGGGCGAACGCCTGCACCAGGGCCGTCTTCCCGCTGCCGGCCTGGCCGGTGATAAACACGAGCTGCCCCTGTCCGTTAAGTGCTTGGGCTAAATAACTGTCTAATTGCGCCAACTCCGACTCGCGAGCCACAAAGAGCGCCGGCGGGCGAGGGGGCTGGCCCTCAACGGTTAGAAAAGCAGGCGGCTCGAATGGGATCGGTTCGGCGGCGGTAGTAGCGGAGCCGTTATCGCTGGCGGCAGTTTGCAAATGTCGAAACAGGTCTATCGTTTCCGGGGCGGGTGACGCGCCGAGTTCCGCTTGTAGGGTTTCCTCCAGCAGCCGGTACTGCCGCACAGTGGCGGTGCGTTGGCCTGTCTGCGCATACAGCCGCATCAGATCGCGTTGGGCCGCTTCATCGAGCGGGTTGAGTTCGACCCGGCGCTGGGCGTAGGGGAGGGCAGCCTGAGCTTGACCCTGCTGTTGGTGCGCTTGAACCAGCCGCTCCAACGCCTGAGTCAGCTCACGGCGCAGCGACTCGCTCTGGAAAAACTGCCACTCATCGAATGCAGGGCTGTCGCGCAAGGTGAAACCGGCTAAAAAATCGTCGTGATACAGCGCCACAGCTTCGGCCAGCCGGGTCAGCGCGCCGGTCCTGTTTCGTGCCTCACCGAGACAACGCTCAAATTGGAGCACATCAACCCAAATATCCCGCTCGCTATCAAAGCCAATCGTCTCCCGGTCGGCGTCGAGCCAGTCGCCGTCGAGCGTGGTGTTCAACGCGGACAGGGTACGGCGCAAGGCGGCTCTGGCTCTGGACGGCTCGTACTCCGGCCAAAACATCGCCGCCAGGGCTTCGCGGCTGTGCGGCCGGCGGGTGACAGCCAGATACGCCGCCAAAGCCAGCACGTTACGGCGGCTGATGTCCACCGGCCGGCCATCCAGCTCAAGGCGCGGCGGGCCAAATAAATAGAGCGACAGTTGGGGCATAGGGTCATCCTCTCTGCCAGAGATTCTAGCGGGTAAATCGGGTTGGGGCAAAGGTCAGTAGGACAATTTGGTAAATTGTCCGTCACCGTCGCAACAAGATAGGGACAAATTAGCAATTTGCCCTACTTCGTTCTCTATACTGAGTTTAGTTTGAAAGCAGAACTTTTGCGGAAATTGCCGGTCATGCCCGAATGTCGTTATCGGGCAGCCATCAGGGGCTACAAAGCTAGATTCCCGCTAAGCTTGTCCTCGCGTAGGCGGAGAAGCATGCGGGAATGACATCGGCCAGCGTTCTTCCTCGAAACACATATGGCACTTTTTTGCGAGTTGAGGGTGAACTTCGAGGCCCTTATGGTATTATTTCTGTCGTAACGGTA
>JAGRCC010000125.1 GCA_020433785.1 Anaerolineae bacterium | reverse complement strand
TGGGCGGCAGCGGCAGCGCAAATCGTACGCGTTGAATATCAGACATAAGCAAACACCTTTCCAAAGATTTTAGCATGACCCCGTCCGGTAATCAACCGCCGAGCCGATACGATATCAGAAGATAGGCCCGCCCGAGCCAAGCTAACGGTAATCTATGGAATTTAGGTTGGAGAATGTTATCATCGTGTGTATAATGAGAGTCGTCAATACTACCCCTAACATAGAAGGAGACATAATTCAGTGGCGCAATCATTTTTTCAAAAAATAGAAACGCTTATTAAAGCCAATCTCCACGCCATGGTGGATGAAGCGCTTGATAAAAATTCCGTAGCGGTATTGGACGAGTATATTCGCCAGGCTGAAGATAATCTCGACGATCTGGAAGACGCACTGATCACTGTCAAAGGCCAGGTCAAAACCCTGCGCCGCAAATACGAAACCTTAAAGGCCGAAGCCGACGCCATCGATCAGGATATCGACCGCCTGCTGGAGTTGGGCAAAGAGGAGTTGGCCGTGGCCGCCCAAAGCCAATACAACACCAAAGTTGATCTGGCCGATGAGTACCGCCAGCAATTTTTACGCCAGAAGGAAGAAGCCGATAAACTGGCCGACGCCCGGCTTAAACTGGAAACGCGCCTGCGGACCATTAAGCAGGAACGCGAACATGTTTTGGGTTTACTAGAACTGGCCAAGACCAAAGAAATTGCCGCCAAGAGCATGAAGTCGCTCGACTCGCTGGATGGGGTGGGTGATGCCGATATCGCGCGCGTCACCGACAAAATTCGCTCCCGAATTGATCGGGCCGACGCCGAGCTTGAGATGCGCTCCGGCCGGCTCAACAACCAGATGGATGAAGTTCTGGGCCGCGATCGCTTAAACAGTCAGTTAGCCGCCCGTAAACAACGTCTGGGCCTGGAAGAAGAGCCGAAAGAACGGCGTCGATCCCGATTACCCGATCTGGAAGAAGAAGAGTCGCTGAGTTCGGAATCTGATCTGTAAGGCACCTGATCGAACCTAAATTATCGGACCAAGTCGAGGCTTTAACCGGGGAAAATCGTACCAGGCTAAAGCCTCGCTTCAATTTATTTAAATTTAGCTGGGGCGGTCATCTAAAACCTGAGCATTAACTTTAGCGGAACATTGTCCGCCTAAAATTTGAAACCGTCTCAGGATAGTGTACAATTTCAGCGCCTTAAGAATGAACAGTGATTAGATAGGAACTATGGCATCCGCACGTAGAGACTTGGAAGAGCGAGCCCAACAGGCCATCCTCAAAAGTATTGTCGAAAATTATAAACAAGAGAAAAAAGAGTGGCTGAATGACCCACCCCTGCGTAAAGCCATCTTTCTTTACTCTTTCTTTGGCATAAAAAATGCCTTACTCATTGCGGCCATTATTATCTTTTCCGGATTTTTGGCCCTGTTTTTATTTCCGCTGGTGGGTCTGTTTGGGGTTGGAGCCTTGGCCGCAGGCGGATTGTCCGGGCTGTTTATGCTGATTCTGGCTGAGTTTATCTTTTTATACCGCAGCTTCACTAACAAAGAACTGCATGCCAAAGCTGTGGCCGAAATGCTCAACCCGGATATAACATTCACGCCAACCGCTATCAAAGATAAGGAACTCCGGGAAAAGGTGGATAAAGCGCTCGAGTATTGGGCTTTGATTGATGATGAAATTCAAAAAGCCCCCAAAGGCATCCTGCGAGACGACAGCCCTCACGCCGTCACCCACAACGAGGTCACCAATTGGCTCCAAGCAGTCCACAATTTGGCTGAACACGTTGATAAGCTGCGTGAAAATAAAGTGATCCAGCAAGATTTACAGAAAATTCCAGGGCTTATCCAGGAATACAAAGCTGATCTGAAAAAAGCAACCGCCCCGGAAGTCAAAAAACAGTTGGAAAGAACCATCGCCGATCAGGAACGCCAACTACGAAGTTTGCAAACCCTGCAAGATAATATCGACAAAGCCACCTACCAACTCGACAGCACCATCTCGGCCTTAGGGACAATTTATTCGCAGCTGCTGCTGGTTGGTACTAAGGATGAGTCGGGCAGTAAAATTAATCGCTTGCAAGAGGAAATCACAGAGCAAGTCCATCAGCTTGAAGATATTACCGACGCGATGGACGAGGTGTTGTACCAACGCGCCTACTAGCCCATGGAGCTGTTAAATATGAATAGCTTTATTGGTGGCATTGCGGCTTAGCAATGCCATTATTTTTAATACTTTTCAAGTTTAGCATTGACGTATCTTGACTTTGATGTTACACTATAGCACAAATGTTCTATTCGTAACATCACGGCCAATACATATATTTAAGAAAGTGTGATGTTATGATCAACCAACTAAAACTAGTGGCAATATTTGCCCATCCCGATGACGAAGCCTTCGGCACGGGCGGAACTTTAACAAAATATGCGCAGGAGGGCGTCGAGGTCCATCTTGTTATGGCCACGCGCGGCGAGGCCGGCCAACTGGCCAATCCCGATATTAAACCGACGCACCCCTTTAGTCTCTTGCGCGAGCAGGAACTGCGCCTGGCATGCGAAGTTTATGGCCTCAAACAGTTGCACCTATTAGGCTATGTCGATGGTCAAACTTCGATGGTGCCGCCGGCCGAAGCCGTTTATAAAATTGTCCGGCTGCTGCGCGATATCAAACCGCAGGTGGTTATCTCGTTTGGCCCGGACGGTGTGTATGGTCATTATGATCATTTAGTGGTGCATCGCTGGGCCTCGGCGGCGGTGACCTTGGCCGGCGATGCGGACCGCTGGCCGGAAATTGGGACGGCGCATCAGATCGCTAAATTTTATCACCGGGCTATACCCCAACCGCAGGTAGATGATATGCAAGAGCGATTAGGCTATAATGCGGTAATGATGGATGGCATCCCGTTTCCTTTCACCGGCTACTCGTTGGAGCAGATTACCACCATCATCGACACCCACA
Organism: Anaerolineae bacterium; assembly: GCA_020433785.1. The sequence goes on along the minus strand of JAGRCC010000125.1, from coordinate 940 downwards.
AATTTGCCGCCCGCAAGGTGCAGGCTATTCGCTGCCACGCCAGCCAAATCAGGCCGGACTCCCCGTTCTTGCAGGAGGGGTTTGATCCGCTGGCGAACGAGTGGTTTTGGCAAGAAACTTTTATTCTGGCTCAGCGTCAAGCTGGCTCCTTTGCGACTAACGGCAAAGAAACCGATCTCTTCGCAGGAGTCAGGTAACCCATGAGCAATTCGTCTATCGACATTTTGACCGAGCACCAAAAGGCTCAGATGGAACGGCTGGTTATGCTGCGCGAATACCGCCGGATCATTACCGATCCCTATGTCAAGTCGGCTTTGAGTTTTACCATAGAAGATACTCAGGAAGCGATCGCCCGCGCCGCCAGCCGGCTGCGACAAATCGGCTCCATTCAAGTGAGTCAATTTTCTGAGGAAGTGAGCGATAAATTAGTGCGTCAAGCCGCCCAACGTCGAGGCTTGGCTGACCAAATCTACTTCGTCTTCCACGGGTTGCAGCACCAACTCCAATGGTACGAGCGGCAAACTAAGGCGTTGGTGGGCGACGCCGATACGCAGGCCATCTTCGTGGCTTTAGCCGAGCAAGCCCGCATCCGGCTGGAGCGATGGCAAAATTTAATGGTTGAACTGAAGGTTCCCCCGGAAAAATAAGTATCATAAACAATTAGCCGGAAAGGAGGTGGGTGTTAAAGTCCATTTGTGATAGATATAACAAAATTTTGAAAAAGCCTTTACAAAAACGCAAATTTCGGGTATAATTTTACGCTATAAAGACTGTAACATTATTTGAGGCCCGCGACGGTCTCTATTTTTTTTCTCCTCGATTGTGGGAGATTTTAACGCCATATTGTGGTTAAGATTCAGCCTCTGTCAGGTCACCGGATCGATACTAAACTACAGTTAACACACGCTAATAAAATTCTCTTAATCACAGATTAGGATGG
>JAGRCC010000124.1:6693-13024 GCA_020433785.1 Anaerolineae bacterium | reverse complement strand
GCCAGCGATTTGATTTGCTCGTTGGCCAGCCGCAGCCGGCCGCAGACAATTTCAACCATTTTGTAGGTGACGCTGGGCATGGCCTGCAAACAGTGCCAAAACGTGGCCCGATCCATCCACAGCAGCGTCGATTTTTCTAACGTGACCACATTAGCCGACCGTCCGGCGCTGTCGAGCAGACTCAACTCGCCCACGGTGTCGCCGGGACCTAAAATGGCCAGAATAACTTCCGTGCCATCCAACTGATCGTTATATATTTTGATGGTTCCGTTGAGAATAATGTATACGATTTCGCCCGGCTGATCAACCATAAATATATTGCTGCCGGCTGAAAACGACTGGCGGTGGAGATGCTCGTTGAGCCAAATTAGCTCTTGGGAGTTAAGGCCCTGAAATAAAGCAATGTTGCCGAGTTCCTGAGCGTCGGGCATTGCGGCCATAAGCTGCTGATCCTCTTTGATATTGGCCGTATCTATTGGGTTAATCAGACGCCGGCCTATGGCCTATAACCAGCGCCGTTCGCCTGAACCATGACCAGTGGCCTTCTACTAATGTACGCTGGCATTATACGTCAAGCCAGAGTTTACTACAAAGTTTAAAATTTCGGTCTGGTCATTCCTCGACTAACCTAAAAACAGCATACAACTAGACCCGACAGATTTTGGGCAAAAATTTGCAACAAAATCACTTTCGAACGAAAAGTTGTCGTCAATAGGGCTGAATTTACGAAAACCTGTCAGCTCTTTGCCCTAAACTGAGCATTGTTACAATCAACCCTACTCTAACGTCTTGCCAATAATTTGCGATAATTTCCCCAGCGGCATCGGTTTATTAATCCAGCTTATGGCATCTTGTTCAATGACGGTGGCGGCTTCTTGATTCAGCGGGTAACCGCTCATCATAATCATTTTGATGTCGGGATTGCAGGTTTTAAGGGCGGCTAACAGGGCCAGGCCGTTCATATCAGGCATCACAATATCCGACAGCACCAGACTGACCGTCTTTTGGTGCTGCTGGTAAATAGCCAACGCCTCTTTGCCGTTGCTGGCCGGCAAAACGCGATACCCCAAGCTTTTCAACAGCATCGAAACCGTATTCAACACTTCTTTGTCATCTTCAACTACCAAAATCGTTTCATTATGACCTTTGACCAGCCATGTGGCATCTTGAGGATTGGCTGCGACATCAAATGAGTCGACATAGGGGAAATAAAGAGTAAAGGTGGTTCCATTGCCTTCGCGGCTGTTAACTTGAATATGCCCGCCGTGCTGTTTAACAATACCGTATACTTGCGATAGCCCTAAGCCGGTACCTTGGCCGACGCTTTTAGTGGTGAAAAACGGTTCAAAGATATGGGGCAATGTTTCCGGCGAAATACCGGAGCCGGAATCAGTCACGTATAAAACTATCCAGGAGCCGGTCGACATTTCGGCTAGCGGCGGTGGTTGGTTGAGGTTAAAATCTTGGAGAGTCAGCTTAATTTCTATCGATCCGCCGGTTGAAATGGCATCACGCGCATTTAACACCAGGTTGGTCAAGGCTTGTTGGATTTGGGTGGGATCGGCCTCAATCCCGTAGTCGCCAGGTTCAATATTTAAGATGAGGCGGATATCCTCGGCAATGATCCGGTTCAAAAAAGCCATCACTTCGGTTGTAAAAGCCGCCAAATCGAACCACTTGGGCTGGCTGATATTTCTTTGGGTGAAATCCAGAATTTGGCGGACCAGATTGGTGGCCCGATTAGTCGATTTGATAATATAGACCAGATCAGCCTGCATTGAAACCGGCGTATCGGGTGAAACCTTCATCAATTCAGCAAAGCCTAAAATACTGGTTAAGATGTTGTTAAAATCATGGGCAATACCGGCGGCCAGTTGCCCCACAGCGGCCAGCCGCTCTTGCTGAATTAGCTGCTTTTGGGTTTGCCGCAGTTCTGAGACCGTGAGCTTTAACTGGTCATTGGTTTGCTCTAGCGCGGCCTCAGCTTGCTTGCGCTCGGTAATATCTGTAATGGCCAAACGACAACCAAAAACTTTACCGTGCTTATCTTTTTCCGGGCGACTGTCGATTTGGGCATAAAACTGGGCGCCGTCGCTCCGGACAAGCCGGAGTTGGTAACTTTGCAGAGCGCCATCGGCAAAACGCACCCGCCGTTGAAAATAGTAAATATCCTGATCATCCGGCGCCACGTAATCAGTTAACTGTTTGCCCACTAACTGAAAGCGATCGTCGCCCAGCATTTGAGCGGCGGTTAAATTGATCTCCTGAATACGGTCTTTGTTATTGAGAATAATGTAGCCGATAGGGGCCAGGTTGAATAAGTCAATGTAGCGCTGGTAGAGGTACTGGTACTTTTGCTCGCTGCGGCGCAGCTCTTCGTTTTGCAGTTCCAACTCAATTTGATAGATAGTTAATTCCTGGATCAACTCTTGAATTTCTGCGGTGGGAACCAGGGCCTCGCCTTCCTGCTGTCGTTTCAGTATTTGCTGTGCCCGTTCATGTAGATCGAATTTTCGGTTCGACAATGGTGATTTGCTTGCCATAGTTAACGTTCCTTCCAAAAGCTGATACCTATTAAACCCAATTGCTACCGATCAGGTCTAACAATAATAAGTGTTACGCTGTTCAAAAGGTGACAGCCACTTTCTGCCAAAAAATAGCGTCTAAGTGACTGTCACCATTCAAAGTCTACTTATTATCCAGCGGCTGCATAATTCCCAACAGCCGAGTGATGCGTCCGGCCTGGTCACGTTCAAGCACGCGTGATATCCCTCTGACGGATATCCACTGGCCCGACTTGTGTTTGATCCGCGTCACCACATCATAGGTAGGGCAGCGGCCCTCAATAAAGTTAGTGTAAGCTTGTTCTAAATTGGTCCGGTCATCCGGATGAATCTGGGCCAGGACCCACTCTAATCGCTCGTTGGGCGCAGGCAGATCCTTCAGCGTATACCCGAGCATGGCCGCCCATTCCGGGCTGTGATAGGTGGTGTTATCCGGTGGGATGGCGTGCTCATAATAACCGATGCCCAGATCGCCTAAAATTAAATCCATGCGTCGATTCTCAAACATCGTCTCCAGTTGTTGTTGAGCTTGCTTGAGTTTGGTGATTTGACTAAAGGTAAGGGTAACCCCTTGGACCGCATTTCTGTCCGTACGATAGGGGCGAACACGCATCCAGTACCAACTGCCGTTTTTATGCTGTACTTCCCGCTCTTGGGCTTGCAGGGTTTCTAAGACCAACGCGGCCGTTTCGGCCAGATCAACCTCGATCAGATTACAAACAATATGGCTCAGCGGCCGGCCCACATCGGTTTCGATCAGCTTGGCCACCTGGCCGGCGGCCGGCGTAAAGCGGCGAATCACCAGGCTCATATCAGTGACAATCGCCCCCACATCTATCCCGGCAAACAGGTTGACCATATCGTTGTTGATTGCTGATAGTTCGTCCACTTTCGCTTCCAGCTCAGTGTTAACCGTAACCAGCTCTTCATTCACCGATTGCAGCTCCTCTTTGGCCGTTTGCAGCTCCTCATTGGTGCTTTGCAGTTCCTCATTGGCACTCTGTAGCTCTTCGTTGGTGGCGGTCAGGGCTTCATTAGAGCTTTCTAATTCCTCAACCGTGGTATGCAAATATTGTCGGGTTGATTTAAGCTCGTGCTCCAAATCAATAATGCGCACGAGGTGCGAATCCCTATGTCCGGTATCGCCCGCTTCCTCCGGGTTTTCGGGCCGGGTGTTATCTTCTTCAATAATAACCAACATCCAGCCGACATTAGCGCCCGGTTCAGAGACCGGTTTGACGGTCAGGTTGACCACAACCTCCTCGCTGTTCGTTTGGACTTTAATATGATCGTACGAGGTGATCTGCTGCTGGCTTTGCGCCCGCCGAATAGCGGTAGCCAGCGGAATCTGTAAACCGGGCCGGGCCATACGGGTAATATTCCAGTTGGCCTCGCCGGTGGGCGGCTCTAAAAAGTTGCCCGTGCGCCCATGAATATATTGAATAATACCCATCTCATCGATGACTAAACAGGCCGGCGTATGTTCTTCCAATAAAAATTTTTCGACTAGCTGGCGCGGCCGGGCGGGCTTTTGAAGCAGCCGGCTTTTACTACCCGGTGTCATCATCAACCCCGCGACAGAAAAATCAGGCAGAATATGATCGTTGCTTCGCCCCGGATCACGTCGATAAATTTTCCAGCGTTTGTTGACCAGGGAAAATAATGGCGCAAAGTCTCCCAGCGATTCTGAGCTGCCTAGAAAAAGAAACCCGTTGGGTTTTAAGGCATAATGAAATATTGGAAACACCCTTTTTTGTAGAATGGGCCGAAAATAGATCAGCAGATTCCGGCAGCTAATCAAATTGATGCGAGAGAAGGGCGGGTCTTGCACAATATTTTGCACCGAAAATATCATCATTTCTCGAATCGCTTTGTTGATCCGGTAGCTGCTGCCCTCTTGCTTAAAGAAACGGTTGAGCCGTTCTTTAGACAGATCGGCCATAATGCTGCCGGGATACAACCCTGCGCGGGCCCGTTCAACCGCTTCCAAATCGATATCGGTGGCAAAAATCTGCACTTCGCTCTGCCGGCCTAACTGTTCCAGCCGCTCTTGGAAGAGAATGGCCAGCGAGTAAGCCTCCTCGCCGGTGGCGCAGCCCGGCACCCAAACCCGAATCGGTTCGGTCGACAGCGCATCCGGCAAAAGTTCCGGAATGACTTGATGCTCCAGAATCTCGAATGCCTCAGGGTCACGGAAAAAGTTGGTCACGCCAATCAGCATTTCTTTAAACAAAGCATCGATTTCTATGGGATGCTGCTTGAGATAGTCGATATAATCGGCAATCTTATCGTACTGATTGATCACCATCCGCCGTTCGATGCGCCGGCCAATGGTATTATCCTTGTACATTGAAAAGTCGTGGCCGGTGTGGGTTTGCAGCAGGACAAAGATATGTTTCATGGCGTCAATCACTTCTGCCCGGATCGCCTCGTTCTGGCTAATGACCACCGGCGGGGAACGATTGATAAAATTGAGAAGATACGTCGGCATCTGCTCCGGCGGCAGCACAAAGTCGGCCATATCGGTGGCAATGGCGCTGACTGGCATGCCGTCATACCGGGCCGAGTTAGGCGATTGGACCATAATCATGCCCCCTTCCCCTTTGATGGTTTGAATGCCCAACGTACCGTCAGACCCGGTGCCGGATAAAACAATGCCGATGGCCTGCTCTTTTTGCTCCGCCGCCAGCGACCTGAAGAAAAAATCAATGGCCAGCCGCGACCCGCGTGGGGCGGTTGGCTCCAATAAATACAGCATCTGGTTTTGTAACTTCATATCGCGATTAGGCGGAATGATGTAAATACTGTTGGGTTCGATGCGCATTTGATTTTCAACCTGATAAACCGGCATGCGGGTGTAGCGTTGAAGCAGCTCCGCCAGCATACTTCTTCGATTGGGGTCCAAATGCTGCACCAAAACAAAGGCAATGCCGGAATTGGCCGGCATATGCATAAAAAATTGTTCATAAGCCTCCAACCCCCCGGCCGAGGCCCCAATCCCGACAATCGGGAAGGGAGACGATGGGGCGGGTTTGGTTGGGGTTTTTACTTTTGAAATCCGTTTTTTGGTCATACGCACATGTTTGAAAATTGAATCATAACGATTTAGGTGACAGTTTTATTGACAATAAGTGCCAGTCACCTGTGATTTTGCATAAGTCTTGTCAAATCGAGAATCTTGAGCGGATTATAGCGCTCCAATGACGACGATTAAGTGCCAATCACCTGGCTTGTTGAATAAACACATTTAATCAAACAAAAAGTTGTTAAATTAAGCCCATAAAATGATGATAGGTATTATTTTAGATGAGAGATAAGCTGCCGGGTAAAAGCGCCGGCTTCAGGTCCGACTGTTGTCAATGATCGGCTTAAATAAACTGTGGCCGGCCTCGCCCGCTTGTGGCATAAGCGTAAGACATAACGATATCATCAGGACGAGCAAAAACGTAACGGATAGTCAGTGGAAGTTGGGTGGGCAAAAGCGTGATGACTGGCAACGGTAGTTCTAAGCCGAAGTTGAAGTCATAAGGTGTATAGGAGGAAAATGTCAATTGTATTTAATAATAGTATAACATATCTTAGGCTAAAAAAAAGTTTACCCGTAATCTTGATTGGATTAGGCGCTTAGGCCGGGACATCGACAAAAAAATGTCGATAGTGTCTAACCAAGCCACTTCTGACCAAAAAAGCCAGAAGTGGAGCCGGAAATCTAAACGCAAGAGACGCAAACGCTTTTTATATTTCCTTTGGCGTCTTTTGCGCCTATA
>JAGRCC010000124.1:0-6660 GCA_020433785.1 Anaerolineae bacterium | reverse complement strand
TGTCCGGGTTATGAGTTACGCCGTTGGGCGTATCGAACCCGGTGACACAACAAGTGACTGTCACCTGTTGAACGGCCTAACTCATATGGGCAAAGCTTTGTCAATTAGGCCATGCTCTGCCTGGTAATACTCCGGATAATGTATTCGAGCACACTCCGGGCACAAGCCGTGGCTAAATTCGGCCTCTGAATGGTGGGTGATATATCCTTCCAGCGGCTGCCAGGTTTCATCCTCATCGCGAATTTTTTTGCAGAAGCTGCAAATGGGCAGCAAGCCGGATAAGATGCGTACCTCATTTTCCAGCGCCCGCTGCTGCACGGCCACCCTATCGACCAAATACACAAAGCCGGTAAAGACTATGATGCGGATAAGGGCGTTGATGAGGGTTACGGAAATGCCCCACGGGGTATCCCAGACAGTAAAATAGCATAATCGGATGACCGCCAGGTTTACCGCAAAAATATACCCCCACCGGCGTCCACCGTACCAACTGGCTAGCCCTACCGGTATTACATATAGGATAGGAAATTGAATGAGGGGGCCGCTTAAATAATCCGCCACTAACGCGATGAATGCCAGAAATGTACAATACGTCAGTAGCAGTTGGTGGGTTTCCCGCCAATAAGTTGCTTTAGGTAGTAACATAGGTGCCTTTCTAGTAGGCGTAACGGCCACGGAACCGTCACCCTGCCATCAAAAAAGAGTACGGCTGTTCGGTACTCGTCTCCAACCGAGCGATCGGTGACAAGGATACGCTATCTCCTTTTTAGGCAGACTTGGGAAAATAGTGAGGCCACGCTCGTAAACGAACGGTTCTGGTGGTTAACCAGAATTCATATGCTAGGCATATGTTCAAACGCGGTTGGTATCTCGGGGAATCGATCTTAATAAATTATCGCACAGTTGTGGGTTGTATGCAATTTATTGGTTAGGTTATGCTCGAATTCACTCCCGTTGATTATGCCCCTGCCGGTGACGCCAAAATCAGCATTCGATTAAGGCTATTTTAGCGCCTGCCGGATGGTTTCCAACAGGTGGCGGATGGCAAACGGTTTCTGCAAAAACGCCATACCTTGGTCCACCACCCCGTAGTGGACAATCACATTATCGGTATAACCCGACATATAAACCACCTTGAGGCCGGACCGCCTGGTCAGCAGCCGCTCATACAGCATTTTGCCGTTCATCTTCGGCATAATGACATCGGTCAGCAGCAGATCGATCTGGCCCGCGAAAGCGTCGGCTGAAGCCAGCCCTTGTTCCGGCCCGGCCGCTTCTAAGACATGATACCCATGCGCGGTCAGGGTATCACAAACCAAGCGGCGCACCACATCTTCATCCTCAACCACCAGCACGGTTTCCGTGCCCCGGGGCAGGTCGCTAACGGCCCGCTGTCGGCCCTCTCTGGCCGTTTGCGGCCCGTCAACCGCCGGTAAATAGATTTTGAAGGTGGTCCCCTGACCGACTTCGCTGTAAACCCAGATGTGGCCCCGGTGCTGTTTAATAATGCCATAAACCGTGGCCAGCCCCAGCCCGGTGCCTTGCCCTTGCTGTTTGGTGGTGAAAAACGGGTCGAAAATATGCGGCTGGATTTCGGGGGCGATGCCGCAGCCGGTATCTGTGACCGTTAACCGGATATAGGGTCCCGGCTCTGTTTCAGCGTGGGTAGCCATATAGGTCCTATCTAACACCACGTTGGCCGTTTCAATGATCAAATGGCCGCCCTGGGGCATGGCGTCGCGGGCATTTACGGCCAAATTGAGCAACACTTGTTCAAGCTGCCCTTTATCGGCTTTAATGGGCCAAATATCAGCCCCTAGATACGTGTCAATGGCAATATCTTCGCCGATAATCCGCCGCAGCATTTGCTGAAAGCCGGTGATAACCTCATCGAGCCGCAGCAGCCGCATTTCCAGCACCTGCCGCCGGCTGATGGCCAAAATTTGCCGGGTCAGATCCGCGGCTCGACCGGCGGCGCGGCTGATCCGCTCAAAATTATCGTGCAGCGCGTCGTCCGGCGATAGGGCCAGCAGCCCCAACTCGGCATAACCCAGAATAGGCACCAGCAAATTATTGAAATCGTGGGCAATACCGCCCGCCAGCCGGCCCAGCGACTCCATCTTTTGGGCCTGGTGATACTGCATGGTCAGCGTTTCATTCTCTCGTTCCAACGCTTTGCGCTCGGTCATATCGTGATTAACCGCCACCGCGCCGATGGTATTATTGTCAACATCTTTGAGCAGCGTCACCGTATTGAGGATATATCGTTCCGTCCCATCTTTGCAGGTGTGGATAACCTCGCCCTGCCATTGGCCTTCATTGATCAGCTTACTTCTGGAGCCTTCCACCGTATCGTCAACCATCTGGGTCGGTAAAACCTCACCCACCCGTTTACCTAGCACTTCGCCGGCCTGCCAGCCGTAAATCCGTTCAGCCGCCCGATTCCAGGCCGTGATGTTGAAATTATGATCGACGGCAACGATCGCATCTGACACGCTGTCTAACAGATACGCCTGAAACCGGAGCTGGTCCTCAATTCGATTGCGCTCGGTAATATCTTGTGACGTGCCTGTCGCGCCGATATTCGTGCCGTCCTTATCCCGCTGCACCACCGCGTTGGTGTTGACCCGGACCTGGGCACCCTCTTTGTGCCAGACCCAATGTTCGTAATTCGTGATTTTATCCTCGTCATTGATCATCGCCGCCCATTCCGCATCGGTTCTCACCTGGTCCGAGGGCATAAAATCGGCATAGCTGCGGCCAATCATCTCGGCCGGGTCGCGACCGTAAACACGGCGAGCGGCCTGGTTGATAAAGGTAATCTGGCCTGCGCCATCCACCGCCCAAATGAGATCGTGAGAGGTTTCGACCAGATGCCGGTATTTTTCCTCACTGACTTGCAGGGCATGATTGGCCTGCACCTGCTGAGTGATGTTTTCATGGGTAACCACTATCCCATGCCCGGAATTTTTTAAGGGCGCAATCCGCATCAAGAACCAGCGTTGCTGGTTGGGCGAGTGACAAGGGTATTCCAGGCTAAACCCGAACTGTGAGCCGCTCATAATGGCTTGGATACCGGTCAAGGCTTTTTGGGCTGTTTGATCATTATCTTTGAGCACGACTTGTTTAAGAATATCAAGATAGTTGGTGCCGACAAAAATATTATGCCCTTCCATACCGTTATCCCTGGCAAATTGATCCCAGGCGGCATTGACCATGACAATAACGCCCTCCGCGTCTAAAACGGCCAGATGCTTAGTTAATGAATCGATAATACCTCTGGTAAAAGTTTCTTTCTGTTGCAGCGTCGCTTCCACCTGTTTGAGGTCGGTGATGTCGGTATACGTGCTTAGCAGGAACGCTTCATCGTCTAACATTATCTGTTCCATCGAGAAAAAACAATGCTTGGTCCGGCCATATTTATCCCGAAAATCCATCTCTAGATTTCGAATGGCGCCGTCCTGACTGATCAGCGTTTCAATAATAAACTTGCGCTGTTCCATCGTAATTAACGCTAACTCGACCCCTGTCCGGCCCATCGCCTCATCGCGACGATACCCAGTGAATGAGAAGAAGCTGGCGTTGGCATCAACCAGCCGGCCGGTATCGAACCGCGTCAGCGATAAGGGGACCGGACTGGAATGGAAAGCGGTGGCAAATTTTTCTTCTGATTGGCGCAATCGCTCATTCGCCGCCCGCAGCCGCCGCTCATGCTCCTTGCGAGCGCTAATATCGCGAGCAATAATTTGAACCGCCGGCTTATTTTCAAAGGTGATCGGTACAGCGATCACTTCAACCTCAATTGCGGTGCCGTCTAACCGTAGGTAACGCAGTTCCACCGGATATAAATCGATTTCGCCCGCCAGCATCCGCTGAATTCTAACTTGAGCCATTGGCCAATCATCCGGATGTACAATTTCAGCAATCGGCTTGCCAATCAGCTCTTTCAAGCTGTTGGCCTGTATCATTTTAACCCCAATCGGATTGCAAAAGACCACCTGCCCGTCCTGATGAACGGCAATCGCATCCGGCGACATCTCGACCAGTTGGCGATAGCGCAGCTCGCTTTCGCGCAGCCGTTTTTCGGTTTGCAGTTGAGCGGAAATGTCTTGGGCCGTCACCAGGTTGGCCGGCTGCCCGTTATAGGTAATCAAATGGGCCGTAATTTTGACATCGATCAGCGTCCCGTCCTTGCGACGGTGCCGCCATTGCTCGGCTTGCAGCCACTCCGCTTGATTGAGCTTCATCTGTTCAAGCAAGCGCGGGACATCTTCCGACGGCCTAATATCTTTAATCGTCATCGTTAGAAACTCGGCCCGGCTGTAGCCATAGGTATCAATCGCCGCTTGATTGATCTCCATGAACGCCAGTGTTTCCCGGTTAATAATCCATGTGGGAACGGGGTGGTGGCCAATCAGCAGTTCAAACGGCTGCTGGTCGTCTGCTTTTAAAGGGGAAGAGGATTGTTCCGGCATTTCCTGCTCCTTTACAGGTTTAGCCATAGGTGACTTGGAATAAGGTGACAGTCACTTTGTAAATTAATAAATTAATCGAGGAATAACAAAGCAAGCTTTGTTGCTCCGACACATTTACCGATTAATTTTTAGAACCGCAATGTGACTGTCACCTGACTTTTTACATTACTTCTAATAGTATAAACCGATTTTCTTGCATATACAACGCCGCGATCAAAGGGGTGCGTTTCAGTTATGGGGCGAGATAGAAACACTGAATTTATGAGAGGAATGAGGCCACTGAACCGCTCCAGGCCGTGTTCTCATCAATCCACTGTCAAGAAAGCCCTATCATTGAAAGGCAGAATTCAGTGAAATCATCATTTTCAGCGGTTCAGTGTTTCAATCAGCGCCGGTTGCCCCCAAATAGAAATGCACCCATCAAAGGGATGCGTTTTAGTTATGGGGCGATACTCAAACCACTTTCTCATACTTCTTAAACGTTTCCCTTAGATCAGCCTGTTAGAATCAATTCAACTTGGGATTAAAACTTTCATCGTTTGGTATAGGGCATGGATTTAACAAGTTGTTTGTATACCAGGGTTAGACGTTCGTCTGAAGTGATACCGGGCTTAACGGGATGGCTGTTCGCCTTGCTAGTGGTGATGGCGGCGATTACGCCCGCAACGGTAGCGGCTCAGGAACCGGAACCTCAAGTAACGCCCGTGATAACCTGGCAACTGTATGACGAACCTGATGCTGGCTTTACGCTCGAATATCCGGCCGATTGGACCGCTGAAATTACGCTGGAAAATCAGTGGCAGCCGGAATACGTAATCAAGCGGCGGATCTCGTTTGAAGATACGGGGCCCAGCCGCATCGATTTAGATATCTGGCAGTCGCAACAAGCGACCGATTTGCCGCAATGGTTAGCCGCGTATCAAACCCCTTTGGCGGTCTTCGCGTCCGAGTCGGACACGTCAATTCAACCTAACGCCCGCATCGCCAATAGGCCGGCCATTATCCTCACCACCGAACAGGGCCAGCCCATCGTCGTGGCCATGGTGTCGGATGGGCAGCATATCTTCCGCTTTAAATACCTGGCCGGACGTAATGTGGGGACCAATGAAATTTTCAGCCATATCCTGGCCACGTTTCGCTTAAAAACCGTCACGCTGACCACCACCGGGCCGGCGTTTACCTTACCGCCTGATTTTGCTTTTCCCAACCAGGTGCCGACCCAACTCGTCGATCAAACCTGCGGCAGCTTACCGCCCGATCCCCAAGAAAATGTCTATCTGTGCGGCCTGGCCGGCAATTGTACCTGGTGGGCCGCCTATAAACGGGCTGATATCGGCCCGACCAACTGGGGTAACGCCGCCGATTGGCTGGCCACGGCCCGCAGTGAAGGCTACGACGTGTGCCGCACGACCGAGGCCGGCTGTACCCCGCTGGTCGGGGCCACGGCCTGGTACGACGCCACCGAAACCAACCCGGCCGGCCACGTGGCCCACATCGAAGCGGCCGCTCCCTTCTCCATCAGCGAAATGGATTATTTCAAGACCAAAGCCGATCGCAACTATCCGGCCGATGCGCCCTCGGTGTGGCTGGGGCAAGAGAAGCCGCTGTACAAGCGGCCGGACGGCTATATTTTAGGGCACCCCGATGGCGCGCTGGCGCTGTACGAGCAAAAAGGCTTTCTGCCCGGAAACACCCTTCATTTTGATCAGCCCGGCCAATACAATGTCACCCGGTCGATCAATGATCAGGTTTCGTCGGTGAGTGTGGGCCAAGGGTGGGCGGTCAAACTCTACGAGCACGCCGATCAAACCGGGGCCTGCCTGTTAGTTGACCACAATGTGCGCGACCTGCCGGCCATCGGCAACGGGGTTTCTTCGGTTGAACTGTTCTATGGGGTTTGTCCGGCTTTAGAGGGATGTGGTTACGAGGCCGGACCCGATTCTCCGGATACGGATATGCCGCCAACGGCCGGGGTGTGCCGCAGCGCCGACTCTCCCTTGATGTCAGAACTGGAACTTACGCTTTCCCAACCCTGATACACGGTTGGCCAGGCAGCGATCGTACTCTAAATTGGTCTATTCATAACCCGGACAAGCCGGAACCAAACAGGATTTAACGCAAAAGGACATATAAAAAGCGTTTGCGCCTATAGCGTTGAGATTTCCGGCTCCACTTCTTGCTTTTT
>JAGRCC010001110.1:1758-2962 GCA_020433785.1 Anaerolineae bacterium | reverse complement strand
GCACGGGTAAAACCAGCACGGCGCGATTGCTGGCGAAAGCCGTCAACTGTTTGGCTGAAAACCCGGCGGAGCGGCCTTGTAACCAGTGTGCGATTTGCCAGGCGGTCACCGAGGGCCGCCTAATGGACCTGATCGAGATTGACGCGGCGTCGAATACGGGCGTCGATGATATTCGTGATTTGCGGGATAAGGTCGGCTTTCGGCCGGCCGAAGCAAAAATCAAATTCTATATCATCGATGAAGTCCATATGTTATCGAATTCAGCCTTCAATGCGTTGTTAAAGACGCTGGAAGAGCCGCCGGCTCACGTCATATTTGTACTGGCCACCACCGAGCCGGAAAAGATTCCGGCCACCATTACCTCGCGCTGCCAACGATTTGACTTCAAGAGAATTAAGCTCGATGACGTTGTCGACCGATTGGAACATATCATTACCCAAGAAGGCTTTAAGGCTGACCGCGATGCCCTGGAATACATTGCCCGGCAAGGCAGCGGTTCGATGCGTGATGCGATTAGCCTGCTCGATCAAATGGTTGCCTACAGCGGTGAGAAGATCTCGCTCGAACTGGTTCAGACGGTGCTGGGCATGGTCGCTTCCCAATCGGTTATTGGCCTGGTCGAGGCCTTGATCGAGCAAGATGTAGCCACCGGGTTGGACATTATCAATCAAGTTGTCAGCGATGGCCTTGATCCGCGCCAGTTTGCCCGCGAAATTGTCGAACATCTGCGGGCGGTGATGCTGGTCAAATTAGGCAACGGAGCAGGTCTGTTGGCGATGCCGGATGAGACTCTGGCGGCTGTCAAACGTCAAGCCGAACGGGCCAGCAGTTTGATGATTATCAAGGCCACGGCTCAATTTAACAGCGCCGCCATTGATATTAAATCCGGCTTATTAGCTATTCCGCAACTGCCGTTGGAACTGGCGTTTGTCGAGTCAATTTTAGCTCCGGCCGAGATGGCAGCGCCTGAGGTCGCCTCGATACCGACGAGGCCAACGGTTGTCAGCAGCCGGCCTGAGGTTAGAAATACGCCTCCAATACCATCAAGACCGGTCTTTACTCCTACTTCCACCCCCCCCGAGGTGGTGATGCCGGCCGATCCTCCGCCAGAATTACAGTTCGGCCTGGAGGACGTGCGCCAGTGTTTTGAGCAGGTGATCCGGTTTATCGAGCCGAAAAGTAAACCTATGGCTGAAGCGCTGCG
>JAGRCC010001110.1:0-1701 GCA_020433785.1 Anaerolineae bacterium | reverse complement strand
TGATGAAGAAGAAATTTGAACAGCCTCAACCCCAAACCGCTTTAAATGAGGCTTTTAGCTATGCTCTGGGCCAGCCGGTAATGGTGCGTTTTATATCTGATCACGATGTGGCAGCCAGTTCGCCGGCTGGTTCGGCCAATCAGATGGCTGAACCGAGCACGGAAGACTCGCTGGAGGCCCTATTAAAAGTCGCAACTGATGAGTTGGGTGGTAAAATAGTAGAAGATTAGTCTATCATTTTAGGAGAATGTAATATGGCAAAAAGAAAAAGCAAAGGCAAAGGATTCTCGCTGGACAATCTTGGCGGTGGCGGCGGAGGTGGAGGTGGTTTGAGTATGCCTGGAGGCGCGAAAGGCGGCCTGGCCGGCAAATTGCAGGAAATGCAGCAGCAGATGCTTGAAGCACAGGAAGCCCTTGGCGATAAAACCGTAGAGATCAGCGCAGGCGGCGGCGCGATTAAAGTAGTAATGACCGGCCATCAAAAGTTGGAATCGATCACGATTGCACCCGAAGTGGTTGATCCGGACGATGTTGAAATGCTGCAAGATTTGATCTTAGCGGCCATCAATGAAGCCGTCGAAGCCTCGCAGAATTTAGCCGCCGATGAAATGAGTTCAATTACCGGGGGATTAAACATTCCCGGTTTAATGTAGGGTTTTTAACTAATGCAAGCAACCCCTGCCCCTATTACAAAATTGATCGATGAATTTTCCCGGCTGCCGGGCATTGGCCCTAAAACGGCCTCGCGGCTGACCTTTTACCTGCTGCGTAGTTCGCCGGAGCAGGCTCAGTCTTTGGCCGAAGCGCTACAAGAACTGCACGAGAAGGTCGTTTTCTGCTCTCGATGTTTTCATATCGATGAGCGTGATCCCTGTGCCTTCTGCACCAACGAAAATCGTGATCGCTCAATTATCTGTGTCGTTGAGGAGCCGCTGGATGTCCTGGCCATCGAACGTACTCGAGATTATCACGGGCTTTATCATGTGCTACACGGCACCATCGCTCCCACGGAGGGCATCGGTCCTGAGGATCTCAAAATCGCCGAATTGGTCGAGCGAGTCCGGTCGAGTGATCCTAAGATTCGTGAAATCATTATCGCCACTAACCCCAATCTAGAAGGTGAAGCGACGGCGATGTATATTAGCCGCCAGTTTGATGGCAGCGGCATCAAGCTGACTCGGTTAGCACGCGGGTTACCGGTCGGTGGTGATCTGGAATATGCCGATGAAATAACGCTCAGCAGGGCCTTGAGCGGTCGAAGTGAAATGTAGGAAAACGGTTATAGATTCAGTAACCTTAAAAGGGTAAACAAATCGTAAAATTGACCAAATTAGGGGTTGACAAAGCTTTTTAAATGTGATATCATCTCTCTCGTTGTCGATTTGAGAGCACAACAAAATCTCATTGAGCAGCACTCTGTGCATTAAAAAGTGTAAAAGTACTGTGGTTTAGCCAGATAAGTCACCAAAAAAATCCCAAAAAAAGTAATTTTGAGGGATTTGACAATCTCAAAAAATACAGTACAATGCATAGTTGTCGTCGCAAGAATATCAGAAAAAAGTTAGATAGATTTCTTGACACGGCGGCGAAAATGTGGTACACTTATCTTTACCTCTGACAGAAAGTGATTAGTGTTTCTGAACAAGATGAATTATATTAGAGGTAGTATTGATAATACCAAAAAGGAGGCGCAAGTCTATA
>JAGRCC010001109.1 GCA_020433785.1 Anaerolineae bacterium | reverse complement strand
AAAACCCTTACAGCGATTTAAAAATTCAAGTACGAGAAAAGTTGAGTGATGGCACGTTTGAACCGTGGCAGGAATGGACTTTGTTAAATGACTTCCCTCAAGGACCCGGCAATTACTTTTATCTTCAGCCTGTTACCGGTGCCATCAACTTTGGCAACTATCATCCCACAACTGCGCCCGACGGCCACGGCTCCATCCCCCCGGCAGGTAGTGAGATTCAAGCTCTCACTTATCGCTACGTAAGCGGCGGTGTCAAAGGCAATATCCCCTCTCAAAAAATCAATATTATCCGGACTGTTTTTTCGGGTTTAACCGGAGCAATTAATCTCGGGGCGGCTACCGGCGGCTCTGATGAAGAGAGTATAGAAGAGACCACACGTCGCGCCCCCCATGTTCTTCGCAACCGGTACCGGGCCGTCACTGCTGAAGATTATGAATATCTTGCTAGAGAAGCTACGACTGACGTTAAAAAAGCAAAAGCACTCTCGCCAAGGTTTTTTACAGACTACGACAAGAAACCTGAAGGAATCGAAACCGGTCAACCGTGGACCTATGGCGGGTTGAACCGAGACCATAACGATATCCATGTGATTATTCTGCCTGAGGCTCCGCTAAGTACTATTGCCCCACGGCCTTCCGACGAACTGATTAAGGAAGTATCTTCTTACCTAGATGCACGACGGGTGATGACAGCCAAACTTAATGTCACTTATCCCAGATATTTACCCATCCAGGTAGTAGCGAATGTTAATGTCTGGCAGCAAGCCATTGACTTGGGCCTAATTAAGTCGGAAGAAGAGGTGAAGCAGCGCATCGAGACCGATATTGAGAGGTTTCTCCATCCACTATTGGGTGGGCCAGATGGTGAAGGTTGGGAAGTAGGCCAGGATGTCTTACTTTCTACGTTATTTGAATTTATTCAACCTGATCCGGATATTGCTTTTATTGCGTCATTGGCTATTGCCGCCGATACACCCCTTTATACCCCAACCAATCGACCTCTGTTTGCGGGGGGTGAGTCAAATGCCTGGATTCAGGTGGCAGATTACGAACTAGTGTGCTTCGGTTCCCATAAGGTTGCTTCTCAACATATATAAGAGGTGAATATTCAATGACGCACTTAAGTAAGTACGTGGATTACTTGCCGACTGTCCTTTGGTCGCAAGAGCGTGATCCATCTCAACTTCTTGGTCGATCACTGCGCATATTTGAAAAAATCTTAACTGGAATTTCGGACGGCGTCTCCCCGTACCCAGATGAAGACGTGTATATATCGCTCGAAGAAATTATTGACGACTTACCGAACCTCTTCCATCCCTGGCGCACCCCGGCTCCCTATCTTCCTTGGCTGGCTTCATGGGTTGCCTTGACCCTACGCCAAAATTGGAGTGAATATCAAAAACGAAAATTGATTGCGGATATAGTGACAATTTACCAACAGCGTGGGTTAAAGACGAGTTTGCAAACCTTTCTGGATATTTATGCTGTGTCGCAAGTTAAACCACGAATTGCTATCGACGATGGAGAAGCCATTTTTCGTGCTGCCTTTACGGCTGATGGTCGCGCCCAATTACACGCTGTGGCCTACAGCCATACCGTATCATTGCATGCCGAGAACCTGGGAGTCTTATTGCATCCAACAGCAGTTGCGGTAGATAAACAAAATTATTACATCGTGGCCGATAAAGGGGGTCTGGAAAATCTAAGGGATGGTCAAAAGAAAAGCTGGTTGCCTGCCTTGTGGCGAGTTTCCAGTACAGGTGAGATAGAGTACATTTCAGGTACACCCTTACCTAAACCTAACCCCATCCATATTGGCCAGCCGCTGACAACGCCAGCAGCGATTGTGATTGATGAACAGGATCGATGCTATGTTTTAGACATTGGTCCAGAGACTACAATTTGGACTGGTACAGATTTGGTTGATGCCCCAAAATCCGGGATTTACCGCTTTGTTAGAACAGCCAGTACGCCCACTCGTTACCAAATCTCGACAGTGATTGACCAATCTAAACAAGAAGGTCAACCCACGCTGCCTGCAATCCATCCGGTTGACATGGTTTTGCACCCTTCCGGTCATTTTATAGTGTTGGATCGCGGCGGCCACAATTCTGCCAATCCAAAAATATTTATCGTCAGAGAGGACGGCAGAGGTGTTATAGAAATCGTGCTTGATAAAACGCTTATAAGAGAACCTACAGCTCTCGCCCTAGAGTCTGACAGGAGTGTGATCATCGCTGATGCCGGCCAACAGAACTTTCTGGGTAATTTGGTACGCCCCTATCCGGCTGAAGAACTGGCCAAATTTGCGCCCGATTTAGTGAGAGCGGAATTTGATCCCGATGATTTTCAAAGTGAGTGGACGATCACCCCTCTCTTTAAGGGTAAACTTGATCCACTAGACAATCCTCTGGTCTTCCCTACCGGACTTGTCTTTGAAATGCCCAAGTCTTTGCTGGTTTGTGATACAGGGTTAAAAACCGGGTTTATGGATGGGGATGCAAGTAATCGGTTGATGGCCGAGCAGGCGGCGGTCTATCGAGTCAACCTGACCGATCCGCCCACTATCACGAGGATTATTAGCGATAAAAAGTTGGTGCATCCTACTAAAATAACTTTTGATCGGGACAAAAATCTGCTCATTACCGACCGGGGCGATAATTTTAGCCGGGGGATTGAGGTTGAGTGGCGGGCCAGGTTGAATGAATTCGGCGTAATAGTACATTTTTCGAATCAGCGATTTATTGAAAGTCAGGAGCGTAATCAAGTTAGAGGAGGTATTGCCAGCGTGGTAGAGGAACATAAGCCGGCTCATACAGCATGGTGGTTAGAGTTTTAAACATAATCAAAGGAGGCAACAATGAGTGACGAGGTCTATAAGTCTCTCAAAAGAAATCTATTTTTTTCCCAGACTACTGAACTGGGTTCACCAACGGGTAAAGAACTTTTTCAGGATTACCGTGATTACCATCTCCCATTAGCCCAGATGCACCATGCTAATTTGCATGGTTGGGGCGTCGTGCGCGGCCTGGAATTGAGCGGCGCTGTTGGCGGCTCGGCAATTACTGTCTCGCCGGGGATAGCGATTGATAACCTAGGCCGACTGATCGCTTTGTCTGAGGAAGGCTCGGCCGCAGTCAGCCAAACTAGACCGACCAATGAAACAGATAAAGTAGACGTCCCCGTTTTGCTTCAGCTAACGCCAGACCCGGAAACTCCCGAAGAACACACAGTTTATATTACTATTCAGTTTGAAGAGATTTTTATTCCAGAACAGGATGGGGCTGGCCCTCGACTGGAGCAAGTGCCCTGGCTTCGAATTCAGCCGGTGAGCAGCTTCACCGAAAATGAGGGCTCTGTAATTTTAGGGATTGCCATTCTTAATGGTGCAAGCGGTACTCTGGTAGATCTCATAGACCAGGATGAAGTACTCGCTCGTGGCAGGCGGCTGGCAGGCCAGAGCCTAACAGAACTCCAGATCCTGCGGCAAGCGCGAGATGAAATAACGACTGATACTACCACAATGTTGTCCATAGCCAATGTGATTTCGGGAACCATTCGCTCAGGTGCAAATGGAGGATTAACTCTAACGGTTCCCCGTTCAGAAGATCGGATTACGGTTGAAGAAACCACGGGTGGTAATTTTGCTGAACTGTCAATTCAGGCCAACACATTTAGTGTAACTGGTAACACAACAATCGGGACAACCGCTCAGCCGGCGCAGCTAAGTGTCAATGGCGACCTGACGGTCACCGCCGATATGGAGGTGTTAGGGAGCAGCCAATTTAACGGTAATCTTAGTGTAACTGGCAATACTCGATTACAAGGAAATTTTGTTGTGCTTGATAAGACTGGGATCAGGACCATCAATCCCGATCACGACCTACAGGTGGGAGACGCTAGCCAGCCGGTATCGGTGAGTTTGAGAGGCCCTG
Source organism: Anaerolineae bacterium (assembly GCA_020433785.1). Next base: position 16,523 of record JAGRCC010001109.1, on the reverse strand, counting down.
ATTTAAGTGACAGTTCCAGTTCTTTGGCCTTTGAGGAGAATGCCGGTATGAATGGCCAATGGTTCAAATTTATTCATGATACTCAGGATAACACGCTTAAACTTTCATCATTGGAAACTGATCCGATTATGGCTTTCAAGCGCACTACGGGCCGAGTAGGAATTGGCTTGCCGGAGCCTGGCGAACGCCTTGAGGTCAATGGTCGCATTAAAGCCGGCGCACTAACCATTGGTTCTTGGCCGGCCAGTAGTAGCAATTATGTGTTTTTTGGAACAAATGCACTAGATCAATCCAATGACGATAATTATGCATTACTTCAAGACTCTGCCGGCTCTGGCCGGGGGAGGACCTATCTCAATTCTCCAGTGGATATTAGATTTAGAGTCGCTAATAGAGATAAGATGGTTCTAACACAGAGCGGTAAAATTGGAATTGGAACGGCAGATCCGCGCACCGATCTCCATGTCCTGGGACGGATATCAACCGGTTTAGATTTTAATTCAGCAGGCGCTATTACATTTTATCCACCCGATGGTTATGCCTGGTTTCATATTGACAATGGACCTAAAGGCAAGCGTCCACAGGGACGGCTCAGGATCTCTCATGGAAACAAACCAGGGGATCACGAGATCGTTAATATTTTACAAAATGGAACAGTCGGTATTGGCACAAATAGTCCTGACACAACGCTTCATGTTGTTGGCAATCGTATCCGATTGATGAACACCAAAAAATCAAACCAATATATTGATCTTCGGGCCGATGGTTCAGCTCTGGATCTCCAGTCTTCGCTTGATTTATATCTCAATAACAATGGCAAACTGGTCTGGTATAGGAACCTCAAAAAAGTATCTTCGCGAGAGTTTAAAGAAGAGATTACGGATCTTACGGCTGAAGAAGCTGTGGATATCTTAGGTGGTCTTAACCCCGTGAAATATAAATATAAGGGAACTGAAGACAAAGAATTACATCTTGGCTTTATTGCTGAGGAAGTGCCAAACTTAATCGCCACTGAAAATCGCAAGGGGATCAGTCCGATGCACATCATTGCCGTACTTTGTGGGGCTATGAAAAAATATCGCCAAGAGGTATTGGCGCTGAGGGAAGAAATTAATCGGCTTCAGATTCAATTTACGTTGAAACAATAAAGGTCTTAAGGTGACAAAATGAGTGAGAGGATCTACAAAACTCTTCGCAGAAACATCTTTTTTTCTCAATCCATTGAACTTGGCGCACCGACCGGTAAAGAACTTTTTCAAGATTATCAAGATTACCACCTTCCTTTGGCTCAGATGCACAACGCCAATCTCCATGATTGGGGTGTAGTGCAGGGCTTGGAATTGAGGGGGGCTATCGGGGGTACGACTATTACCGTCGATCCTGGCATCGCTATCGATAAACAAGGCCGGCTTATTTCTCTCTCTCTAACAGGAGATTGGGTAGCAGGTCCCACCAGACCTACTGTTAAGCCGAATAACGAAGGAGATCCAGTTACATTGGAGTTAAGAGCCAATGCTGGCACTCTAGTTGAACGTAGAGAGTACCTGACCATCCAATTCGAGGAGATATATATCCCAGAAGCAGGCCAAGCCGGTCCTTGGTTGGAACAGGTACCCTGGTTGCGGTTTCAGCCGGTTTCTATAGATGAGCCATCTGAGGGGAATATCGCCGATAGTGTTATCCTTGGAATTGTCGTAGTAGATGCAACTGGCAAGCTGAAAGAACTCAAAACCCAAGACCCGGATTTACCCTATGGGCGTCGGCTACTAGGCCAGAGTGTTAGTGAACTGCGGCTCCGTCGTTCTGATTTAGAGAATGACACCATCATCGAAACGTTGGCAGGCAAAATTGAACCTGGAGCGAATGGCGGCTTAAAGTTGGCCGTTTTAAATCCCACAGATGAAATTGTTTTTGCACAAGCCAAGGGTGGTAATTTTGCCAAGCTTGATGTTCAAGCCAATATTTTGAGCGTAAAAGGCGCTTTAGAGGTCGTTAATGCAATTTCTAGCACTGAGCTACGCGTCACTGGCAACCTGCAAGCTGACGGCGGCTGGCAGGTAAAAGGTGCGAGCCAGCTAAGCGAAGTGAATATCTCTGGCGGGCTAAATGTGGCCGGTACAACGCATTTAGATGCGGTTAACGGGGCAACTCTTAGTGTAAGAGGTCAAGCTAACATAGCCGGCGGATTGACCGTTAACAGCAATGTTGGTATTGGAACAATAGAGCCTTCTCATTTTTTTCATGTACGGTGTGAGGATGCAGTTGGATTGTTTGAATCAACAGGAACACAAGCCTATTTAAGGCTTTCCACGAAAGAAGGTTTGAAAAATAGAGTAGAGATTACTAATCGTCCTGGTGGCAGACTGAGTTTGTGGACAGCAGGCGGCAAAGACGTACTAAATATAACGAGAGCCGGTAATGTTGGTATTGGAACAACGGACCCTGAACAAGAGTTGCATGTCGTTAAGAGCGGTAAAAATGCCGATGTACGAATACAGCAAAAAGGACATCCTCACCTTGATATATTTTCAGGAAAAGACCAGGCAGGATTGTGGAATTACGGTAATAGGCCTCTACTGTTTGGTACCGATGCTCAAGAGCGAATGCGTATAACAGGTGATGGAAAAGTTGAAATCAATGGTGAGCTTCACGTCAAAAAAGCACGGACGTATCTTAATGGGTCAGTACAGGACATTTATAACGGAGCGACACACTGGATTAGAGCCTTCGGTAAAGATGCGATGGGATTTAGATTGTATGGGGCTCCAGGCGGTTCGCCAATTTACAAATTGACTCTAGGAGAGAGTTGGTCTCTGGATGCTAAGGTCAAAAATTTTTTAATAGATCATCCACTCTCCCCTAAACATAAGTCCCTAGCCCATTCTGTGTTAGAAGGACCTGAGATTGCCGTTTTTTATCGAGGAAAAGCCGAACTATCCGACGGGCAGGTGATGGTCGTACTTCCAAACTACTTTGAGGCCTTGACCCGAGTGGAAAATCGCACTGTTTTGTTAACGCCGATCTTTGAGGACAATGCTCCAATCTCCATGCTAGCTACTTCTGAAGTAGAAGATGGTCAATTCATGGTGAAAATGATCGATGATCAGAACCCGTTTCAGAAATTTTATTGGGAAGTGAAGGCCATCAGAGCCGACGTTCCACCCCTAGATGTTGAACTAGATAAAGGGGTGATTGAAGTAGAACCAAATACATAATATCAAAGTTGTCATTGACAGAAAGGGTTCATCATGAAACAACAACTTACCCACCGCCTTCACGAACTCAAAGCCGAGTTCGATGCCGGCCAAAAAATGATGGCCGAACTGGAAGCTAAGCAGGCCAATTTGCGAGAGACGCTGCTGCGCATCAGCGGCGCGATACAGGTGATCGAAGAAGAGTTGAGCCGGGCTGCCTCGCCGGAGGACGTGAACCTGACGTCTAACGGACATAGCGAACACATCGAGCCTGTGACCGAGTTCGAGACGATGTAACGTCCGATAACGTTAGAAAAGTCCAAATTAAATATGACAAAAGGAATTGCTACTGATGAACGAACTGATCACGTTCCTGGTGGGTATTGCCGTCGCTGCGGGGTTATTTGCTCTGGGAGTGGTATTGTATCCCAAGCTGGCTCGTGAGAAGCAGGGCTATCCCCTTGAAGCACAAATAGAAGCGGTGCTTTTACCTTATATTTTTAATGCCATCTCAATCGCCTTCAAAACGAGTGAACGCGCCGTCGATGATTTACAGGTTCGCTTGAAAGGTCAGGATAAAGCCGCTATTGCCAACGAGGTATATAAGCTGCTGCCCGATCAGATTGGTGGATTTGATATCACTCTCGTCAAAAGCCTGGTCCCTCCGGATCGATTTGCCCAACTGGTACAGGATGCTTACGACCGCTTCGATCATTTCCTGGTAGAGCACCAATCGCGCTTTGACGAACTGTACGAGTCTTGGAAGCAAGCGAGTATTTCTTAAAAATTGGGACATATTCCTCAACAAAAAAAGGGGACTATTATGAGGCAGGCAAGAGGTCAAATTAATCCTTATGTGTACGGCAAGGCCATTTCTAATACGAATGCCAAGCTATTTTATGGGCGGCATAACCTCATCGAGGATATTGTCGGTACGTTGACCAAAACCCAACAGAACTTTATTGTTTTGCATGGCCAACCGCGTATCGGTAAATCCTCATTGTTATACCGCCTGCAGCGGGACGAAATCTTGCAGAACACCCACATACCGGTCGTTTTTGATCTACAACAACATGAGGGGTTTTCAACCGTTCGTATTTTGGCCTCTCTGGCCCAACGAATAGCTGAGAAAGTCGATGTAAATCTTCCCTTTCCCACTGAAGCGGAAATAGCTGACGATCCAAATAAATTCAAAAAAGATTTCCTGGTCAGCATATTCGATCGTCTTGAGGATAAGCGGCTTCTCCTTCTTTTTGATGAGTTTGACGTGGCCATTCCCCCCGACACCTCAAACTTGGCTTCGGTTGAAACATTCCCCGGTTATCTTCGAGCCGTCATTAACGAAGAGCAAGAGCAAATGGCTTTTGTTTTTGTAGTGAGTAAACGTCTCGACCTATTGCCGGCCGATTATCATCGGCTGTTTAAGGGGGCGCATACCCAACCCGTGGGTCGTCTTGAAAAGCCGGATACCTTTGATCTATTGGTAGAATTGGGGCGCCAGGGTCAAATCGAATACACCCCGGCGGCTTTAGAGGAAATTTGGGCGTTAACGAATGGTCATCCCTACATGACCCAATTGATTGGTTCTGAGGTTTTTGACCGATTGCAGAAAGGCGGTAAGCAGCAAGCCGAGGTGCCGGATGTTGAAGCCTGCTTAACCAAAGCGATGGAACACGGCGAGGGCGCCTTAGTATGGTTTTGGAAGGGGTTTGAAAAAGAAGAGCGGTTGGTTCTGTCAGCCGTTGCCGATTTAACCGATCGTCATAAAGGCGTTAGTGATCAGGAGATTGACGAAACCCTCAAGAAGAACATCATTATTCTAACCCCTCTGGCTCGCGATAAAGCCTATAAACCATTACTCCAAGGCGACTTTTTAATTGAAACTGAAAGACATTGTTTTAAGTTTGCCGTCGAATTTATTCGGCAGTGGATTGTCAAGAATCACCCCATTAAAGAAGCCAAGCGCGAAATTGAGGAAATGAACCCGGAAGCAATGAACTATTATGATTTGGGGCAGCGAGCTTTTACCCGGGGTGATATGGCAGAAGCTATCAAACATTATCGTCTGGCCATAGAAAAAAATGCTTACTTTACCCAGGCCTACATTGATTTAGGGTCAGCCCTTCGCGCCAACAAAAACATACCGGAGGCCATTACCGAGTATGAACATGCCTACCGGCTAGATCCTGCTCAAGCCCGTGAAGATTTGATCGAACTGCGCGAGATATACCTTGATCAGGTAAAAACATCGAATGACCCAGAGTCAACTTTAGAGCAGGCCTGGCGGATATTAGAAATCGATCCGGAGCATATGGCGGCGCGCCAACTTGTAAGCCAGATCTTTCTGGCTCGAATTGCCGGTTGTTTGGAGGATGACGAGCTTGACCAAGCGGCAGCCTACGCCAAACAGCTTGTTCAACCGGTCCCCATCATCGAAGATACCCAGGTGAGCCAGAGCATTCGAGACATGTGGCTCAAATATAGTCAAAGTCTAACTGAGCAACAGCCGCCCCAATGGGACGAAGCTCAGCACGTTCTCGATGGATTGGCTGAGCTTGATCCGACCCTTTTCAACGAGGCGATCCGCATCGCCTTTAACAATCTTACTTTGGCGAAAGCCCGGGCTCGGCTGCGCAGCGATGCAGTCGAACCGGCCCTTACGATTTTGGAAAATGAACTGAAGGATCCCCGACCAGCCCAAGATATTAAAGAACTGCTGCTTGGCTACAGTAAACAGCAAATTGTCGCTCAACGGTGGCAAACGGCCGATATCACGCTACAAAAATTGTATCAACTGGTCAGTGATGAGCATAGCGCGGAGGCCGTGCAGAGTCTTTATCGGCAGTGGGGAGACGCCTTTTTGAGTGATCGAAAATTTGATGAAGCCATCGATATTTACCGCCGGGGCCAGCCCCAACTATTCAACCCCAAAATTGTTCAGGCATACTTGCAAAAGGCTGAGCGCAACCTGGCTCAATCTGATCTAAGCCAGGCTAGGTCGAGTTACCAGCAGGCACTACGCGTTGAAAATAGCGAGGCCATACAGACTCAGGCACGGGGAAAATTGGTCGGCTTTTTTGAGTCTTTTCGAAAAGAGCAAGCCTGGTTGCTGGCGGGTGACACCCTGGCTGCCCTTATTGATTTGGATTTGACCGGGAATGATGCACCGACCTTGGCCAAAGAGCTAAAGATGGATCAGGCCAAAGATAATTTGGCCCGGCATAATATCGATGCTGCTTTTCATCATTTAGAAGATTTAGACGCCATCTATCACGACGAAGTCAAAACGCTGATTAAAAATTATTTCCAACAAGCGGCCCGGGTGAGTGAATGGAACGCCGGGGCTGAAGCCATCAATCGATTACAGACGCTGCTGGCTGTAGACCCTGAAGTGCAAGTTTGGCACGCTAATTGGCGTTTCCTGTGGGCCAAGGCCTTATTCCCCACCGACAAACTCGACAAAGATCCCAAACAGTCTAAAGAACTCTGCTTTGAAATCATTACGAATACCCCTGAGGACATCCCCCTGTTACAACTGATCGGATCGCCGGACAGCGCTATCAAAGCCGAAACAGATCAATTTTTGCACCCCTCGGTCTGCGAGTTAATTGCTAAGATAGCTCTGGAGCAAGCCCAGTCGGCGCTTAATGAGGACAATTTATCTGAAGCGCGGCAATTTTTTGAAGAAGCGCTGGCCCTACCCAACCCCCCGAAAAATGTAAAAGAAGAAGTTCACACCCGGCTGGCTTTTTACAGCCGGGAGCAGTTCCTTAAAGAGAAAGTTGAGGAAGGCCGTAGCGCTCTAAAAATAGCCCAACATCTCGAGGTTGGCGATCTCGATGAACAGGTGAAGCAGATTGCCATTACGGAAGTCCGAGACAAGCTCAAAGCCAACAAACTTGATGAAGCATTTAGAGTGCTGGATCGTTACGAAACCGATATCACCGACAAAGAGCGAGATGATATTAAAGTGATCGTCTGTCTATTTAGTCGCTTATTTGCCGGTCGAGATCTATGGCCGGCAGCGAAGCAGGTGCTGGTGAAGCTGCAAGCATGGCTGACCGATGATATTGACGACATTCAACGCCTCCGTGATGCCTTAAACTGGGAACATCTCAATTTCATCAAAGGACGACGCGCCCCAACCCCGGTTGACTCAAAAGAGATCAACCGTTTACAGGAGGAAGGGCGTGTGGCCGAAGAGGGCTATCGCGAGGCTCGCCTACTTGAACTTGACAGCTTAAACACGTGGACCGATGAATTTGTCCGAACCAGTTTGCAGTTAGGCCAAAGCTATTTGGACAATGGTAGCCTGGACCCGGCGCTCAAAGTGTACAAGCGTATTTTAGACGTGGAAAGTCAACTGAACCATCGCGAGCAAATTGGGCAAAGCCTGCACAATTATAGCGATCGGGTTTTAACCGAGTCGCAGGATTGGCCGGAGTCCCTAAAAACCTTAGAGCAGTTAAAGCTATTTAATCTTCTTGCTCCGGATAATACCACCCAGCCTGATCCGCGAGCCGATGGAGCGATTCATCGGGTTATTCTATCTCAAACAAATGCATTGCTGGATCAGGACGGAATTAATGACACATTGATTAAAGACACCTTTGCCCGCTTAATCGATCTACCTCGCCCACGACCAACCGGCGAGATAAAAACTATCGTACTCGATTATAGTCAAAAGTACCGGGATCAAAATGATTGGGAAAATGCGGTCGTGGTCCTGAACGAGTTGGATCAATTTCTTTTAACAGATCACCGAGAAAGTGATCGCGAAATCCGAGACCAGGAAGCTCTGGGAGAACTGGTTAATACCTTGGAGGCTTGGGGGCAATATTTAGAGCACGATCATTCGCTTGAAAAAGCAGCTGAGGTTTACCACCGGGCCTTGTCACTTACGCGCCAGGCTGCCCGTCGTCGAAATATCGAGCTGGCCGGACATTTTGTTCGGGTTAAACTTCAACTGGCTCAGATATGTTTGCACAACGACTCCTTCTCTTCCGTTACTCCCGACGTGATCGACCAAGCGCTGGAGGGCTACCAGGTGATTTTGGCTCTGGAGGAATGCACTCCCGACTATGAACAGAAAATAAATGAAGCCCTCTACCAGCATGCCGATAAGTTGGCCGAGCAGAGACGCTGGGAACGGGCACGGGACATCTTAGATCGAGTCGACTCGCTTTACCCGCCGGCTCCGGAAAATAAGTACAAAACGCTGTTTGCCGGCTGGCGTAAAGAGCTGGAGCTAAAAGAAGTTACGACCTGGTTGGAAGCGCGGCAGGATGAGAAAGCCTTTGTCTCGTTGGAGCGGTTACGAGACTGGTTGAAAGCGTATAATGCGCCCAAAATCACCTGGCGAACAACTACGGGTGAGGTCAAAAATCTGGTTAACGATTATTGCCAGAGTTGGCTTGATGAAGAGAATTGGCCACTGGCCACGCGCACATTGTCGCGTCTGGCCGAACTCATTGCTAATGATGACAAGATTATCGGGTGGGAAGTTACGGCCTATCGTCGTTGGGGCGAGTGGTTGCAGCAAAAAGCCCGCCTGTCCGAGGCCGTGGCGCAATTTAAACAAGCCCTTGAGAAAACGCCAGACAAAGAAAAATCGCTGCGCGATGAAATTGAACAAAGTTTGTTAGACACCCAACTGGCTTATGCTCTAACCTTTCTCAACCAGCACCAACTTAAGCCGGCGGTGAACATTTATGGCGAGCTGCTTCAGCAGCCCCATGACTATCTTGATCGGGCCGATGGAGTACGCCGCGCTTTGAAACGTTACAGTGATCAATTAATCGATCAACCCCAGCCTAACTGGGACAACGCCAATCAAGCCTTAGAGGCGCTGCTCGGTTTAGGTCTGGATGATGAACAGGTTTTCGGGTGGCGGCAAGAGCTAAATTTGCGGCGAATGAAAGAAGCCCTGCTAACGTTTGATAACCTTGATGCCGCCTTTGACACGTTGAGAAAAATAGACCAACCCTGGCCGATGGACCAAATTCAGAACCTGGTCAGACAGTATCGAGAAACCCGGGCCGGTATGGACACGTTCCATTTTGCCCTGCAAGCCTTGGAACGTTTCGGCCAGGCCATCGACGGTGAACAAGTCCAGGCGCGGCAGTGGGTGGCCCGAGAACTTGTTCGACTGGGCGATGATCTGGAAAAACAAGACAATTTGTCAGGGGCCGGTTCCGCCTACGAGTTAGCCGGACAATTTGCCAACTCTTGAAAGAGGTAGAAAACCAGCCGACGGCCACTTTTGGCCTGAGCTGTCGCTGAGCCATTTTATAAATATCGATGGTTTTGGAGGTAAATGATATGGTGAAATCAATACAAGAAGAGTCTCCAGCAGAAGAAACGTTAGTCGGGATCCCTGACAGACTGGCGCAGAATTTATTGAAACAAGCCTGCGCCGCCCTCGATAACGACCAGCTGGACGAAGCAAAGGTGTTGTTTATCAGGGTCTTAGATATTGAAGGGGTGCGAGTAGATCAAAAGAACGCCGTCCGGCAGAATCTTAAGACCTATAGCGATGAGTACACCCAGCGTGAGCCTCCCGATTGGACGTTAGCCCACGGTCTCTTTGCGCTGGGAAACGATCTTGATCTGCAAAACGAAGATACCCAAGTTTGGCATCGAGACTTGTGGTTAAAACAGGCCGATTTTCTGTTGGACCAAGAGGATATCGATGACGGCTTTGAAATTTTCAAAGATCTAAACGCAGACGATCAACCCGCCCCCATGTTGGCCGATACCAAGGCCAAAATTTCAAAAGTAGTTCTTGACAATATCGCCAAACGGGCCGACAGCCAGAATTGGTCTTATCTCAATAAGGTCATCGGCAAAGTTAAGCAAGAGTTATCTAATCCCGATGAAGAGCTTTACGTCTGGTTAGACACGATTGGAAAGGTACTGGCCGCTGTGAATCAGGCCACTGACCAAATTAAGGGCCGCCAAAGTCAACTGACTCAAAAGCTTGAGATCGCCAATCAGCAAACGCAACAACTCCAAACCGATTTACAGCATAAACAGAATTTTGTTAACGTGCTGATTGGCCTCATCGTGGTGACGGTCGTGGTTTATATTGGCTTTGCTTGGATGTATTTAACGTAACGATACATAATGCAGGCTGCTGGAGCTTTTTCTTGCCGTTTACGTCCGATGAAGCGCCGGCCATTTGAACTAATCATTAGCTACCCCTACGGATGAGAAAGATGACCCAAAGAATTATTAATCCCTTTGTTTTTGGTCAGCCGGTTCCTCCCAGCCATTTTATTGGCCGCGAGATGGTTATCAATAACGCCTATAATCGATTGGCCGGTCAGGTTCATACCAGCATCGCTATTAGCGGCGAACACGGCATTGGCAAAACCTCGCTGCTCCATCACCTCATCCATGTGGCTAATGATGAAGAATGGGGCCAGAACTTTGGCTATAATCTATTTTGCTTTCTTGATTGCCAAGCCATCGATCCCTTTACGCCTACCAACTTCTGGTACCGCGTTTTGGAGGGGATCAAACAGACTAACTACAGCTTTTCCCAGCATGAAGAAATCGATCGCCTCTTAGCCAAACCCGAGATTGTGGCGACGGATATTCAACGTTTGTTAGTTTGGATGTATCAGCAGGGCGTGGTGGTCGTACTGGTCTTAGATAGTTTTGCCTCAATTCTTAATAAAGCGTCCACCGATATTCCGGAAAGCGCAATTGTCCATTTTCTATCGGGTTTACGGGCTTTAGCTAACCATCCGGAGCACGCTTTGACCATGATTATTGCCACCCGCGAGCCGCTGCATTTTCTTTTGGGCGATCTGGTTAAAAAGTATCCGGGCTCGCAGTTTTACAACAACTTTGCTTTTGAGTCGCTGGGGCCATTTACCGACGATGAAATTGCCAGTTGGCTTCAGCAAAGCCTGGCCGACGTTGATTTTCGGTTTGAGCAGGCTCAGCAGGATTTTTTGCACCACATTGCCGGACACCATCCGGCTCTGTTGCAGATGGCAGCCTATCACTTATTCGAAGCCCGCCGGAAGGGTCCTCTGGAGCCAAAAACTTATGGCGATATTGTCGAAAGCTTCAAACAGTCGGCCCGCCACTACTTTAAGCTTTTCTGGTCGGAGGCTTCACCCCACGAGCAAGTTGTGCTCATTTTGATTTTGATGCGACCGTTCGTTGATCCCGTTGCTCATCCTATTCATTCCGATGAAATTGACCAGCATCTTGACCGGCTCGAACGTGATCTAAATCGTTTGATCGAACGGGGGTTAGTCTGTCGCACCGCCGACTCTTTCAGAGTTTTCTCGTCGGTTTTTGATCGGTGGATTATAAATGAAGTGAGAACGGAAAATGAAACCGAGTTTGTCAAACGTCAGGTCGCCATTAGCAGCGAAACGCTGCACCGCGCCTGGAAAACCCTGGATACGTTGCTGCCTAAACTAACATTTGACAACACCACCCATTCGCTTGCGTGGCGCGTTGAAAGACCCACATCGACCCCGACGGATGCCGCTTCCTCGCCCAAACCCTCTCGAGAGCGCGATCCCTCATCCGTCCCGGTAGTGATGCTCGAAGAGCGATTTGAGATTCAACAGGAGCTTGGCCGGGGAGCCAGCAGTATTGTTTACAAGGCCTGGGATACCAAAATGAGGCGAACAGTTGCGCTCAAACTACTGCATAGCACCTTATTCGCATCTGAAGCCGATGGATATGAATTGCTCTTGAAAGAGGCCCGGGCGGCCAGCCAGCTAAAGCATCAGAGCATCGTGACCATCTATGATATTACCAGTGTAAAGGATCAGATTTGTTTAGTAATGGAATATCTGGAAGGACGCACTTTAGCCGACCTTATTCGCCAAAAACAACGATTATCTTGGCGTCAAGCCATTGCTTTAGTCGAACAGGCCGCCGTCACGTTGGATTATGCGCATAGTCAAGGGGTTTTACATCGAGATATCAAGCCGGCCAACCTGGTGATTGCTACCACCGGCCGTTTGATTGTGACCGATTTTGGCATTGCCAAACTCCTTAATGAGCCCCAGGCCTCCCAAAGCACCGGCTTAAGAGGCACCGTGATGTATATGTCGCCGGAGCAGGTCAATCAGCAGAAACTCGATGGGCGATCAGACCTTTTTTCCTTAGCCACAGTGGCCTTTGAGATGTTAAGCGGCTCACTGCCCTGGCCGGGTACGAGCCAATTTGAAATTATGAAATATATTGCGGCCGAGCCGCCCCGCTCTTTGTCCGAATTTAAGACGCCTGATGCCGACAAACTTGACCCGGTTTTCCAGAAAGCGCTGACAAAGGACCCTGATCAAAGGTACCAGCAGGGATTGGAATTTGTCCAAGCGCTCAAGTCTGCGGTGACTTCATAAATGGTCACACCCAAGCAAGGCCTGCTGTATGCCGAATAAAAAACAGACTGTCTTTATTTTAAAGAATATTCGTATGCTGCTGACTAATGGGTTCGGTGATGTAGAACTTCGGCGATTATGTTTCGATGAGCCTACCTTTAGGCCCGTTTACGATCAACTAAACGTTAACACGGGTAAGGATGAGGTTATCCAACGCCTAATGGAGTATGCCGAACAAAAGGTGTTGCTCAATAGCCTGTTATCGTTGATTGAGGATCGCAACCCGGCCCAATATGCCCAATACCATCCCTACATCGAAGGGATGCCCAACCCCCTTGCCGCCCGAAATTTAAACAACCCCTTCCATTATGGCAGCCCGGTGCCTCCGGAAAAATTTATTGGACATCGACACGCGGTTGAATTTTGTCAAGCCACCCTGACTGGTCCGGTACCGGCTAATATTACCATCAGCGGTGAGCGGCGCGTTGGCAAAACGTCGTTGTTGCACTACTTACATCGCTATGCCCCCGAACCGGAGTGGGGTGGGCATCTGATTTTCCGGCTCGATTTAGGCATACTTAGCGGGATGTTAACTGCGACGACCTTTTGGCAGCAAATTCTGCGTATATTTAACAGCTATTTGCCACCCAAATCGCCCCTTTGGAGCCATGTTTTTGATGTTTGTGGCCAAACGACGATCAGCGGCAATGACTTCTTTCAAGTTTTGCAAAGCTACCATCAGCTTAACGACAGTAGACCGATTATAGTGATGCTCGATGAGTTTGAACTCATGTTTCAAGCCTATGACCACCACATTGAAACACTGTTGACAAACTTGCACGCCATCACCTTAGAACCATCAAATCGTATCACTTTGATTACGGCCACCCGCAATACCCTGCCGGAAGTCTGCCGGCCTTATTCGCGGAGTACCGGCAACGATTTCCATAGTAACTACGTTGCTTGCCCCCTTGTGCCCTTTGATCGGGCCGAAACGGAGCGGGTTGTTCACGACATACTCGACGGAACCGGCCTCACCTTTTCCACCCAAGAGCTTGATTTTATTTGGAACCTAAGCCAATGGCAGACTAACGGCGCCCATCCCATCCTTTTACAAGTGGCCGGCTCTCTATTGTTTACTTACAAACAGAAAAATCAAGCCCCCATTGACTTTCAAAAGTTAACCCAAGAGTTTAAAACCTTGACCCGCATCTACATCGGCGATCTCTCCGGTCCACTCCTATCAGAGCCGCCTCTTCGTCATCCCCGTGACTATTGGGTGGATTATGAACAAACCTTGACCATCTTTGAGAATCATATCTTGCTGGAGGCCCCACCTGAGCGCATCCAAACGTTTTTCGATCTGGCCGATGCGTTACGAACCCATTTCAAAACTGCCGGCGAGAACCAGACCGATCAAACCCTTCACAGCGAACCCCAGACAATTATAGACAAACTGACTCGCCTGTCGCCGGAACTTACCGGCTTAGATTTTGAGCAGTTGGTTGCCCGCTATTGGAGGGATGACGATGCTGGCTAATTTACTACGGTTGGCTAAAGGAATTCGGTATGAAGCAAAACTTAGAAGCAAAAAGCGAAACATAGGAGGCGGCTTTGGCCAAAAATGATTTTATCTTGCTGCTGGTAATGGTGGGGTTAGTTGTGGCCGGTTTGATCGGTTTTTGGTGGCTGGGTGCAACCCCTGCCGGCCAGGCCGCCGAGGCGACGACCGTCCCTTCCTTCACTTCAACCTCGGCTCCTACTGAAGCCGCCGCTGTCCTAACCTCCGAACCTTCGCCCACTTCCGTTCCGCCTACCGCCGCACCTACATCGACCTCAACCGCTGTCCCGCCCACGCCTTCGCCAACGGTCACCGTCCCCCCTACCCCATCATCAACATCCACGCCCGCACCTACGGTTACCCCAACGCCACCCCCGACTCTCACCGACACCTCAACTCCACTGCCCACCGATACTTCAACCGCAACCGCAACGGTACCCTCAACCCCGACCCCCTCGCCATCTGCGGTCGTGATTGCAACTACTGTTCCCCCGAACTCGCCCACTCCCGTGACCAAGGCCACACCGGCTCAGTTGATTGGAATTGTTAATGGTAGTAGGGTAAACGTCCGCTCCCAACCTGATATATCTTCTTCTGTTGTTGTCTCCCTCCCACAGGGAACTGAGGTTAGTATTATTGACCAGTCCAGCGCCAACGGCTGGTGGCAGGTACGAACTTTAAATGGACAAGAGGGTTGGATTGCGGCCACTCTAATTGATCAGCAAGAGCCGGCTGATGTTGCGAAAACCTCGCCACCAACCGCCACCCCAACGCCGCGCGCTTGCGCCCCTATGCCGTTTGCATTGGATAGACAAGCCAAAGGGGTGTTAAAACCGGGGGCTGTTTGTGTTCACTCTTATACCTCCCCCAGCCAAGGCACCGCCATATTTCTCCTCTTTAGACCCAATGTGAACGGCGCCAATGATCCGAATATCATGCAGTTCAGTGTCAGTCCTGAAGGTGATGCTGTCCTCGGCAAGGGAACACACCGCAATCTGGGAGACGGCATTGGCCGTTTAGAATGGCAAGGCGGCAAGCCCAATGCGCGCCACTTTATCGAAATACACAATTACAGCAAGGGGGAGACCGTTGAGTACTGCTTAGTCGCACGCGATGTAAAAGAGTGGGTGTGTAATTAACCCGCCCGATCACGCTACGTGTCCGCCACCGGTTCGATTTGAAAACCGGCCAGATTTTCCAGCGCCTTGACCAGGGCGTGGTTGCCCTCGCTGCCTAAGCCCTGGCTTTGCAGCGTGTTGTACAACTGATGAATCAAGGC
The DNA here is from genome assembly GCA_020433785.1 of Anaerolineae bacterium. Next base: position 1,136 of record JAGRCC010001109.1, on the reverse strand, counting down.
CGTGCCGGGAACCGGTACGCCTAATTGGGCGGCGGCATCCAACACCAGGCGGACATCCTTTTGCTGCAAATCGATCATAAAGCCGGGCCGCCAGTCGCGCCGGATGACTTGAGGGCCGCGATTGGCCAGCATCCAACTGCCGGCCGCCCCGGCGCTGACGGCCTGGATGGTCTTCTCCAAATCGACCCCGCCGGCTTGAGCCAGCAGCAGCGCCTCGGACACGGCCAGCATATTACCGACCACCAAAATCTGATTGACCAGTTTTACGGTCTGGCCGGCACCGGCCTCGCCGACGTGGGTGATGGTTTTCCCCATCGCCTCCAGCACCGGCAGCGCGCGTTCAAACGTGTCGGCCTGGCCGCCGACCATAATCGACAGCGTGCCTTTGGCCGCGCCTTCGCTGCCGCCGCTAACCGGCGCATCGAGCATAGCCACATCCTGTTCGGCCAGCTTCCGGCTCAACTCGCGGGTGACAATCGGGCTGATGGTGCTGCAATCGACCACCACACTGCCCGGCTTGACCCCGGCCAGCACGCCGTCTGGCCCCAAGATGACCGCTTCCACATCCGGCGTATCGCTGACACAAATCACAATGATGTCGCTGTTGGCCGCGACTTCGGCCGGATTGGCCGCTAACTTAGCCCCGGCCTCCACCAGTGCGTCGGCTCTACTGGCGGTTCGGTTCCAAACGGTCAGCGGAAACCCGGCCTTGAGAATATTGGCCGACATCCCCTGCCCCATAATACCCAGGCCGATGAACCCTACTTTTTCAGTCATGGTTGTATCCTTTCTGTTAAGCGTAATGATTTTACCAGCTACCCGACCGCCCCGGTCACCACAAAGATCGCCGCGTAGTCATCGCGATAGACTTCCTGCATTGATGGATCTGATCGCGCCAGTCCCAAAAACCGATTGTGATTCAAATCGGTGATGACGTAGCTGGCCCCAAAGGTATTGTAGATAGTTTGCCCCGGATTCTGCACTTCGCCTCGGGTGATGCTGCGCCACAGTAAGTACAGTTCCGGATTGTACTCGTACATGTAAGTGGGATCAAGCCCGTGCATGTAGGTGTTGTGGGTGTTGTGAAAAAACAGCCAGGTAAAGTCATCCCAATCGGTGTTGAACACGCGGCTGCC
>JAGRCC010000123.1 GCA_020433785.1 Anaerolineae bacterium | reverse complement strand
AGATTTACAAGATTAACAGGATTAAAATGATTTTTAAACATCTTGTAAATCTTGTTAATTCTGTCTAAAAACCTTTTTGTTCCGGCTTGTCCGGGTTATGGGTTAAAGGGTTAGACGGGAAAGTAGAAGATCCCCATTCAAATCCCCCCTCTCACATTGAACTCTTCCCATTTACATGATAAAGTAATCATAGGTTGAATTTTACACTCAACGCTCCGTACCAGCTTATAAAAGAGAGAGTAGATGGAGGAAATAACCAACCCTATGCCGACTCTGACCCGCGAACAAGTTTCAGAAATTATCGACGCTGCCATTGAAAAGGGGCTAAAACCCAGCCTTAATCAAGCCGACCTTAGCGACATCGACCTCAGCGATATCGACCTTAGCCAAACCGACCTCAGCCGGGTCAACCTCAGTCGAGCCAAACTGGTTGAAACCGATTTCACTCAAGCCGATCTCAGCGAGGCCGATCTCAGCGGGGCCGATTTAACCTGGGCTAACTTTGATCAGGCCAATTTACGGCGGGCTAATTTGGGAGGAGCCAATTTAGGGGGCACGCTGCTCAATAAGGCTAGTTTGGTCGGCGTCATCCTCAAGGGCGTAAACTTGAATTGGGCCGATCTCAGCGGAGTCGATCTTCGGCAGGCCGATCTAAGCAGCGGCAGTTTTCGACGCTCTAATTTTGGCCGGGCCAATTTACAAGAAGCCCAATTACAGCTAACCAACCTGCAATTGGCCGATCTATCCCAGACCAATCTGACCAAGGCCAATTTGCACCAGGCCAATCTACGCGAGGCCGATCTCTGTCAGGCCAATCTCAATCAGGCCATTTTAACCGAGACCAATTTATTTGAGGCGAACTTAGTGGGCGCTAATTTGCTGGGGGCGGATATGAGCGGGGCCAATTTAAGGGGCGTTAGGCTCAACGAAACTACTCGAATGGATAAAAAATGGCAGTTAGTCTGGGATTTGGTCAACCATGGCGTCGGTGATCGCCAGTTAACCGGCATTGACTTACGTGGGGCCAATTTAAGTAAAACTAATTTGAGCGGCGTGAGCTTAAGCCAGGCTAACCTATCCTACGCTAATTTGTTTATGATCAATTTGGCTGCGGCCGATTTGCGCGACGTCAACCTCAAGGCGGCTGACCTGTTTAATGCGATATTAACTACATCAGATTTGGCTAAAGCAATCCTTATTCGGGCCGATTTAACCCGGGCAGATTTAACTGGAGCCAACCTTAGCCACGCCGATTTAACTGAGGCCAACCTGACTCGCGCCAATCTTACTGAAGCCAACTTAGAGGGAACTATTTTAGATGGCGCTACCTACACCGAGGCTACCTGCTGGCCGGCAGAGTTTGATCCAACCCTGACGGGCGCTTTACTTCAGGTTTGAGCGCCATTTCAAAATTAAATTGAGGGGGAGGGATTAACTGACTAATGACTCAGTTAGAAAAACACCAGCCTAGGTTACACTCAAGGCTGTTTCTAAGTAACACCCACTACCTCAGCCACAACCGCATTCTCTACTTCATCTTGCTTCAGATCGATATGCCAGCCGCTACATTCTGTGCAGCGCCACCACATAGCGTGCTGATTTATCAGATCAAACTCCCGTAACTCCTGGACAGCAATGCGCTTGCCGGTAACAGGGCACTGGGCAAAAAATTGGGGCTGTTGGTTCGGCAACTTCATAACAGATAAATTCATCTCACAACACCTTTGTTTTAACAACTGATATTTATTTTTTAGAATAGGTGCTTTTGCAGGGCCGGACTGTAAGTAAAATTACTCTCGTTGTCAATGAAGAGCAGGTCTGACTTTATATTAAGGTATTTTAAATGATTTTGCTATAGAAATTCCCTAAGAATTGTCTAAAAAAATAGTTAGAGATTTTGAACTATAAATAATGTAGGCATCAATAACCGGAGAGGATCAGTGAGCAATACATCAAAAATAGAAAATTATGTTCAAGCTATGTGCAAGGGTTTCGCCGCCGATCGAGCCGGTGGGCTAAAGGTGACGTATTACCTTCAGCTTTCAGGCGACGGCGGCGGCGATTGGTCCGTGGCCATTGCCGACCAGCACTGCCAGGTGGACGCCGGTCGGCCGGCCGGGGCGGATACTCAAATTACCATGAGTACCGACAACTACACCAAGTTAGCCGCCGGCCACTTAGACATACGGACAGCCGTCCAACAGGGAAAAATCCGGGTTGGCGGCAACCAACAGCTTGCGCTTAAATTTGTGGAACTCTTTCCCCCCTGGACCTCTCACCTGCCGCCCGACCGGCCCCCGGAAGTGCCTGCACCTACGCCCTCAAAACCGACTGTTTCGGAAGAGACCCCCACCATCGCCGACTATGCCCGCACAATGCCGAATGGATTTCGCGCACATAAAGCCGGCAATCTTAGAGCGACTTATCAGTTCGATATCTCCGGGGTCGAAGGTGGGACCTGGACGGTGACGATCGCCAACAGTACCTGCAGCGTCAGCAACGTTCGGATCGACTCCCCGAATGTGATCATCAGCCTGACCGATAAAGATTTCATCAAATTGGCTGAGGGCGATTTGAACACTACTCGCGCCTTTCAACAAGGCCGCCTCAAAATTTCCGGCGACCTGAATGTGGCCGCTAAAATCCCCGATATCTTCGAGGCATGGGCCGATACCGTTCAAACCACCCCCTTTCCCACGCCCCAACCCGGCCCGTCGCCTCAACCCCAGCCTCAACCAAACCCACCGACTCCCAAGCCAACCCCGCCCCCGCCGTCGGCCGCGGTTTTTCCTCAGCTTCTGAACGGCAGTTTTGATGAATACCAATCTTACGTTCGCGAAGGTGAAACCAAAGTCTGGAAAGAGGACCAATTCCCGGAACGATACGGCCAGTATTGGACTCTGGAAACTATCCGAGAAAAAAGCGGCCGGCGCTTTCATCCGATGGACAGCGGTGTTTTCGGCAAATTCACCCAAAAATATTTCCGGGGCGGCGGCCGCGATTACCACATTCACGGGCGTCATTCACAAGTCATTACCAGCCGGTATGAGTTTGATCTGGTTTTGTTCCAAACTGTGGCGGCCCAACCCGATCGCGATTACACTTTCAGCGGCTCCCTGGTTTCATTCTTCCAGGGCACCAGCGGCCCGCCGGTTCATGACAAGATTTTCAAAACGCTAGGCATCGATCCCACCGGCGGGCGCGATTACCGGGCGGCCACCGTGGTGTGGGGTTCGCGAGATGGGCGCGACAATGAGTGGCGTTATCCCTCGCTCAAAGTTAAAGCGCAAGCCGAGGCCATTACCGTTTTCATTCGGCTTGAAAATAAAGAAAGTGATGTAGGCGAGACGGAGTTAAACATTATCCATCTCGACAACTTTAAACTTGAGTAATGTCCACTGGAGATATTTTGATTGTGGGCGGCGGCCCGGCCGGTCTGTCAACCTGGCTGCATCTGCACCAGCAAGACCCGGCCCTGGCGGCGCGAACCCTGCTCATCGAGCGGGCTGTCTACCCCCGCCAGAAATTGTGCGGCGGGGGTGTTACCCGTTGGGCTGAT
>JAGRCC010001108.1 GCA_020433785.1 Anaerolineae bacterium | reverse complement strand
TCTGCGTGCATGGGTTATCCTTTTGGGTAAGCTATTAGCCGTTAGCATTCAGCGATTAGCTGTTAGTTTGCTCTTCGTAAGTATAGGATTTGCATAGCCGAATGGTCAGTTCCACGTAATCCTTCGCGATAAGGTGACGGCTGATACCTAAAAGCTGACCGTTACTTTTATAAAACTACCAGCCCCAACCGTTCGGCCAACGCTTGGGCGGCGTCTTCCGACGGCTCGAAGGAGACGCCGGCATGAAGCTGCCAAATTTCCCTGTGGGTGACCGATTGGCCCAGTCCCAGCGTCGTACGCGGACCGAGCGTTTCCAGTTCGATAAATTGGCCGCAGCAGTAGCATTCGCTGGAACTGCCAAAATCGAGATAGTCGGCGTCAGGGTGGTAGGCGGCTTGCTTGACAAAGAGGGTATGATCAATATAGTAGGCCAGCCAGCCGTCCGGGTTGGGAAAACCAAGTTTGAGAGAATTGGCGGTCATACTGGCGTGGACCAAGATATAGCGATTGCCCCAAGTAATATGCGGGCTGCCGATATTGGTGTAGGGCCACAGCGCTATGCGACGATTGGGCAGCAGGCCGTCGGCGTCGGCGTTGGCGGTGAACTGAGGGAGGATGGCGGTGCCGCCGGGCTTAAGCTGGGTAATGGCCCACGGAGCCAGTTCGACCGGCCACATGCCGTGATTAGTTAGGGTGTGGTCGATGATGACCGTGGCGGCCTGATCCGGCAGCATAATTCGCAGCGATTTTTGGATGCCGGTTTGGGTTTCGATCGGCTGAACGACTTTGAGGCCGTGCTCAATTTCGGTGACGGTAAGCGGCTGATTATCGGGCAGGTAAGTTCGCCGTCGGAGTTCGGGGGCGTGCCACAGCCGATGTCCGCCCCACAAATTGAGCGGGTCGGCGTCGGGACAGTCGAGGGTGACGCCGGGCAGTTCGGCTAGCAGGTTGTCGCCGCCGGGCCGGCTTAAATAAATAATCCTCGGTCCGGCCGACCGAGTGACCAGTAGCTCGAGGGCGTCGTTTTTAAGCCGGATGCAGTCGAGGTCAAGAAAGGTTGTGGTTTCCATTGTTACGCGCCCCGTTTGCGCCGCTCGGTGACGGTTTCGCCGGCAATGCCCCAATTGTCAGTCTCGACCTCATCGATGACCACCACGGTAGTTTGCGGGTTTTTACCTAAAACATCGACCAAAAGTTGGGTGGCGCCTTTGATCAACTGCGCTTTCTGTTCAGGCGTTGCGCCCTCTTTGGTAATGCGGATATTAATATAAGGCATAGCTTGTTACTCCTTTGTGATGAAAGCGTTCTCGGGAAAGATGCAAACAGAGACAACCCCTCACGGGCTAGAGCCGTGGAACGGGGGCATGAGCCGATATGATACTGTTTACAATGGGCTTTCCGAGGAAGTTACTTATTCAAAATCAAGATTAAGCGAAAGTGAGGAAAAAGGCAAGATTATTCCTCATGCTTACGTGATAGTTCGGCGCAAAGGGGACAAAGCGACAAAAACAGAACTTTATGATAAAATGGGGAGCGCAAAAAACACCTTGTGCAAGAAACAAGCGATGGGCGACCTAGCTAATAAATCATTTGCATCGCAGAAATGAGAACCTGGCAGAAGATTACCTTAATTGTCCTTTTCATTGGATTGGCTGTTGGAATAGGGGTTTACATATTTAGGAGCCAACTTATGACAAGCTTGGCTCGCGTCTTGATCGTCGATGACGCTTTGCAGCCGGCAGAGATGATCTATATCTTAAATGGGGAGGTCAATACTCGACCCTTTCATGCCGCCCGCCTTTTTGAAGCGGGACTAGCGCCACAAATTGTCATTCCACGGGAGGAGATGGGGCCGGCCAGTGAAATTGGGTTGTACCCTAACGGCACGGACGTATCGAATGAGGTTCTGGTCAATCTGGGCGTCCCTCAAGATAGGATTACGATCATTGAAGTTGAGGGCGGCGTCACCAGTACGCGTGATGAGGCGCAAGTGTTACTGGACTATGTTAAAAAACACGATATTCAAAACGTCATCGTAGTAACTAGCGCTTTTCATACTCGCCGGAGCCGGTGGATTTTTCGAAAGATACTGGCCGGTACGAATGTCCATATTCAGATGTCGGCAGCGCCTCAATGGAAGTTCGATGAGACGAACTGGTGGCGAAATGAGAACGGCTTGCTAATGCTAGCGAATGAATATCTTAAATTTGGATATTATCTGGCCACTTACTGACCAAACTACGCTATAACCGTACTTACTTGGTAGCAATCGTATTACTTCGCAGCAAAAGCGCTTCCATTTCCAGCCATCGCTGCTCGAATTCTCGATAGACAGAGCGTTTAATCGCTTCTGACTTATCTAAAAACCCGGCATCTAGAGCCAATTGGTCGTCACGAAATTCCTGGTTTAGGCGCTGACGGCGATCTTCTACTTCTTGCAGGGAAAGAGTTTTTGCTAACATTTTATCTAACCTTTGATATTTGATTGTTACTAGGATGTCAAAATAGATAAGCGACTGGTCTATGGTCTTAGTTATATGGTATAACAAAGGCTGTTCTTATGATAGGGGCAAAAGTCCTTAATTTCAATGGGCTGACAGTACTTTTTTTCTTTCCCAAAAGTCACTTTTTGGGGCCGTTTTTTTGCCCAAAAGTCACATGAAAAAAGTACTTAAGTACATTAAAATCGTTAAGAAACTATTCTGACAGCCTAAATGATGTTTGCCCCAAATGCGGCTTTATGGTTTAATTTTTACGAATTCCGACGTATAATATCTAATAATCCCCAAGAACAGAAAGAAATGTAAATGTTTATCCCGTTAAAACGGCCTCGAGACATTGACCGAATGCGAGATGCGGGCCGTATCGTAGCTGAAGTTTTTGAACTATTAACCGAACATATCAAACCCGATGTGGAGCTTAGTTATTTAGATGCCCTGGTGGCCGCGCATTTGGAAAAGTATGGGGCCTCACCGCTTTACAAAGGCTATCGAGGTAACCCACCAACCCACCCACCTTTTCCAGGCGTCATTTGCGCTTCAGTTAATGACGAAATTTGTCATGGGCTACCCGATAGCCGCGTTATAAAGGAAGGTGATATTGTCGGCATTGATATTGGTCTAAAATATAAGGGCTATTGTGGTGATGCCTGTAAAACGTTTGCCGTGGGGCAGGTATCCCCAGAAGCCCAACGACTCTTGACGATTGCTCAAGAATGTTTGCGGATTGGTATCGAAGCCGCCCAATATGGTAACTATCTCAATGACATTGGGATGGACATCAATAATTATGCGGACGCGCAGGAAGTGTCAGTGGTCAGAGAGTGGGGCGGGCATGGCGTAGGCCGGTCGCTACACGAATCCCCTTCGGTGTCACATGTACGGCAAGTCGGTCGTGGGCCGAAGCTGAAGCCGGGGATGACTTTCACCATCGAGCCAATGATTAACCTCGGCGGCTATGAGTGGGAACTGTTGGACGATGGCTGGACCGTGGTGACACAAGATGGGCAACTCTCGGCCCAATTTGAACATACCATCGCCATTACCACTAATGGCCCTGAAATCTTGACAAAACTCTAATTGGCTTTAACAATTAAGAGCAATGAAACGAAACGAAAAAACCGCTGAAGATATTATTAGAAGATACAGTCGAAACGACAAGGATTTTAGAGGGGTCACGGTTCTAGCCGATGACCTTTCTAAACGAAGATTAGTGGGCGTCAACTTTGAAGGGGCCACGCTGCGGGAATGCAACTTTGAACGATCGGTTTTATCCCGATCGAGTTTCAAAGCAGCCGTTTTGCGGGATGCCAATTTCAAAAATGCCGACCTGTCTAACACAGATTTAACCGGCGCGGATTTTCGCGGCGCTAATCTCCGGTCGGCCAACTTAAACGGCGCTGACTTACGCTGGGCCAACCTAGAAGGGGTCGATTTATCGCGATCTAACATTTCCGGGGCTAAATTTGACGGCGCTAATCTCAAAAAGGCTAATCTGAAGGACACCAACCCCGGCCGGCTGTGGTGGAAAGCCAACTTAGAAGAAGCTCGGCTTGACGGGACAATTTTACCCGACGGCACTGTTTTTGGAGCGGCCATAAAAACCGTGTCAGAAGATTAGCCGCGCTGAAATGATCACCCATTACCTTACCAACAACCAACCAGGTATCGGCGGACGGCTCAAAGTCGCGCCGGAAGATTTTATTGTTGAAGAAATCCCGCTCTATTTGCCTTCAGGTCAAGGCCAGCACGTTTATGTCCAAATCGAAAAAGTTGGCCTGTCCACGCCCGCCGCAATTCGGAAGATAGCTCAGGCGCTAGGTATCTCACCGCGATTGATCGGCTACGCCGGGTTGAAGGATGCCCAGGCCGTCACCCGCCAAACGCTGTCCATCGATAAAGTTGCGCCGGAAGTAGTGCAAGCGCTGGACCTCCCCCAGATCACCATTCTTGATGTCAACCGCCATAACAACAAATTAAAACCGGGCCATTTGTCGGGGAACCGGTTCAAAATAAAGGTCAGAGATGTGACAGAAACGGCCTTATCTCAGGCTGAAGCAACTCTGGCCGAGCTAACCCGGAAAGGTATTCCCAATTTTTTTGATGCTCAGCGTTTTGGTAATCGGGGCAATACGGGTCGATTGGGCGCGTTGATTGTCCGCAATGAGGTGGCGGATTTTGTGGCTGAGTTCCTTGGCCGCCCCCAAGCTCACGAAACGGTGGCTATTCAAGCAGCGCGCCGGTTCGTTGATGAGCAGCAATGGGCCGAAGCCTTGGCCGTTTGGCCATCAAATTTCACCGACGAACGACACACCCTGGAAGCCATAGTAAAAACTAACGGCGATTTGAGCGTCGCTCTTAAGGTTCTGGATAAACGGACCAAAACATTTTTTATCTCGGCCTTTCAGGCTGAACTCTTTAACCAACTCCTGGTGGATCGATTGGAGCATATCGACCGGCTTGAAGATGGCGATATCGCCTATATTCACCACAAAGGGGCCGCCTTTTTGGTCGAGTCAGCTGCTTTAGAACAATCCCGCGCCGATGACTTTGAGATTAGCCCGTCAGGGCCAATTTTCGGCACTAAAACGCTGCTCGCCCAGGGCCAACCGGGCCGGAGAGAACAGGCTGTTTTAGAGCAGCATGGCTTGTTGCTTGAGGATTTTACGATACCCGGCTTAAAAATCAGAGGCGCTCGCCGCCCTTATCGATTTCAAATGAAAAATCCTGAGGTCTGGTGGGATGATGGGTTGATGCTGGCGTTTGAACTCCCGGCCGGATCTTACGCCACCCGAGTGATGGCCGAGGTTATGAAAAATTAATCGAGGGTGTGTCATCTTCAGAAGTTGATAAATAGCTATTTTTGCAAAATGTGGCTAAGAAGTAACGACCGCCAAAAAGCAAAAAGCCACACCAATGATGTGACTTTAGACTTTTTGAGCGTGGGTAATGCGTTAGGGTGTGGCTTCTCCATTGACCGAGGCCAGAGCGTCGGTGACGGTTGGGTATAAATCCGCATATTGAGTTAAACCAACCATACGGAAAATCTTTTGAAAATGGGCGCTCA
>JAGRCC010001107.1 GCA_020433785.1 Anaerolineae bacterium | reverse complement strand
CGGGCCAGGTCGCCGGTGCGGTAGAGTGTGCGCGGTGAGGCGTCCGTTGGTTGTGCTGTTCCAAAGTCAGCAAAGGGATGGGGGATAAAGCGCTCAGCGGTGAGGCGGGGTTGGTTGAGATAACCCCGCGCCACCCCGGCACCGCCAATATACAGTTCGCCCGGCACGCCAATCGGCACCGGTTGTAGATGGCTGTCCACAATATAAAGTTGAGCGCCGGCAATGGCTCGCCCAATCGAAGCCGCTTGCCAGGCCTCGGCTCCGGCCCCTGAAACCTGATATAAGGCCGCTACCACAGTGGTTTCGGTCGGCCCGTAGCCATTCCACAACTGAACCCGGTCGCCCATCTGACTGCGCCAGGCGGTGACCCGCTCGGGTAATACTTTTTCGCCGCCAAAGCTCACCAGGCGCAGGGAGGGCGGCAGCAGCGCCGGGTCCTCGGCCAACGCCAGCGCCAGATCATGCCAAAAGGCGGTCGGCAGGAAGAAGGCGGTCAGCCCTAGCCGGGTACACGTTTGCAGAAAATCGGGCATCGTCTTGAGCATCGTCTCGGTCCGCAGCACCAGCGTGCCGCCCTGGGTTAAACAGGGATATATTTCTTCGACGCTAATGTCGAAGCTGACGGAGCTGAACTGCAACACGCGATCGGCGGCGGTAACCTGATAAGCTTGGGCCGCCGTTTGCGTATACCAGCTCAGGGCGCGATGCTCAATCATGACCCCCTTGGGTCTGCCGCTAGAGCCGGAGGTGTACATGATGTAGGCCAGGTTGTCCGGCGTGGCCTGATGGGCGGGCGTGGTGGACGGCTGAGCCGCGATGTGAGGCCAATCGGTATCAAGACAGACGATTTCGGCAGAGGTCGTGGCCAGGGGCAAGAAGGGCAGCAAATGGGATTGCGTCACGATGATAGCCGACTGGGTATCGGTGAGCATAAAGGCCAGACGGTCGGGCGGGTAAGCGGGATCGAGCGGAACGTAAGCCCCGCCGGCTTTGAGAATGCCCAGCAGGCCGATAATCATCTCCGGCGAGCGCTCGACGCAGAGGCCAACCGTTACCTCAACTCCGACGCCCAGGCGTTGGAGATGATGAGCCAGTTGGTTGGCCTTTTCATTCAATTCTTGATAGGTCAGCGCTTTGGTCACCGTTTCAGGGGAAGTGAGGCCGGTATTATGAAGAGACGCAATCGGCTGTGGATCAGCTAAGGGTTGGATGATCGCCACAGCGCCGGGCGTGTGCTGAACCTGGCGCTCAAACAGGTCTTGGACACAGTCGGTGAGAAAATCAAAGGGTTGATCGCCCCAGGCCAGTAATTGCTGCCGTTCAGCAGGGGTTAGGAGCGGTAACTGCGAGAGCCGGTGGTGGGGATGGGTGATAATGCCGGCCAGTAAGGTTTGAAAATGATGGGCCAGGCGCTGGATTGTGGTGCTTGCAAATAAATCGGTATTGAACTCAAAGATGCCGGATAGGCCGGCGGCTGTCTCGACCATCTCTAAGGATACATCGAACTGGCTGACACCCGGCTCAATGGTTACGCGTTCGGTCGTAATCCCGGTCAAAGTTAGGTCGTGGAGCAGCGGTTCATTTTGGAGAGAAAACATGACTTGAAATAGCGGTGAACGGCCGGGGTCCCGTTCCGGCTGTATCTGTTCGACTAAACGGGCGAACGGCAAATCCTGATGGGCATAACTATCGAGCGCCATCCGGCGGACCCGCTCTAATAATTCGAGAAAGGGGGGATCCCCGGACAGGTCGCCGCGTAAGACTAACGTGTTAACCAATAAGCCCATCACCTGGTCGAGCTCCGGCTGAGATCGATTAGCGATAGGGGTGCCCAGCGGCAGATCGACCTGGTTGGTATAGCGATAGAGAAGCGTGTAGAAGGCGGCCAACAGGGTCATAAACAAGGTCACTTCGGCCTGTTGACTCAAGCGATGGAGGGCACGGGTGACCGAGTCGGCGAGCGTAAAGGTGTGGACAGACCCCCGAAAGGTTTGGGTGGGCGGGTGAGGATAGTCTGTCGGCAGTTGGAGGTGAGGCAGGTTATGGAGTTGGCGCTGCCAATAGTCTAAGAGGCGCTGCTGGGTCGCATCGGGGTTGGCCCATTGGTGACGCTGCCAGCGCGCGAAATCAGCATAGTGGAGGGGGATGTCGGGCAGTGTTACGGGTTGATCGGTCAAATAGCCGTTATACAAGCGGCTCAGTTCGCGAAACAAAAGCTGCATCGACCAATGGTCTGAAATAATATGGGAGGTGGTGATAAGCAAGATGTGGACGGGGGACTCATCTTGCCACCTGACCACAATGGCGCGTAAAAGCGCCTCGCCGGCTAAATCAAACGCGTAGCGGGCTTCGGCTGTTGTTAGTTGGGTCAGTATGATTTCCCGTCTGGTCTCGGGTTGAGCGGCTATATCGATCACGGGCAAATCGTAGAGCTTGAATTTTTGCCCCGGCGAGGCAATCCGTGCGTCGTCCAGGTCATACACGTTTTCTAGTAACTGCTCAGGCATGTCATTTCGAGGCGTTTTTTGCCGAGAAATCCCCAAGGTGTTTGTTGCAAACGGAGATCTCGGGGGATTTCTCGCTCCTTCGTCGCTCGAAATGACAGAGAGGTGAGTAGTTACGTTTTCTAACGTAAATTCCAGGGCGTCAGGCGGATGCACCACCTGGCCTGGCCGCCCGTCGATGGTGGTTAGTGTGGTTCGCAAAATTTCGTGACGCTGGACGATGGTCAGCAAGGCCCGTCGCAAGGCCTCGATATTCAGCTGGCCGTCCAGACGAACGGCAAAGGAGATGTTGTAAGCAGGGTTGTCTGTCTGGAATTGATGCAAAAACCAAAGTCGCTGTTGGGCAAAGGAGAGCGGCGTTGGCGCTGAAGCCTGATGATTCGACGTTTGGGTTTGATGCAACCAGGCGGTAATAGGCCCCATTTCAACAGGGCTCTTGGCGGCGATTATCTGGGCTAAAGCGGCGACCGTGGGGTTTTCAAATAACGCTTCGAGAGGCAACGGTACTTTGAACGTCTGATAAATGCGGGAGAGCAGGTGGATGCCTTGCAGCGAGCTACCGCCCAGGGCGAAAAAGTTATCAATTAGGCCGACCTGGTCGAGGCTAAGAACGTGGGTCCATATTCGAGCCAACGTCCTTTCTAAGGATGTTTGGGGCGCGACAAAGGGTTGGCTAAGATGGGTCGCTCGCGCCTGGTGTTGATAACGGTCAATTGCGTCGAGAATGTGGGCCGGGGTTTGAAGTTCGGTGGCAATTTCTGCCAGCAGATGCGAGCGGGGCATTAAATGTCCAGTGGCCTGGTTGGCCTCGGGGGAAGGGGTGGACAGGTTGGGGTGGACAAGATTAGCCCCCCCTCGGTCCCCCCCAGCGGGGG
>JAGRCC010000122.1 GCA_020433785.1 Anaerolineae bacterium | reverse complement strand
AACGCCGGCCGATGTCATTCCCGCATGCTTCCCCGCCTACGCGAGGACAAGCTTAGCGGGAATCTAGCGCCATAAGACCGGTTGGCTGCCCGATAAAGACATTCGGGCATGACCATTGCCTCCATTTCTATGACCGCCTTGGAATCCATATTGAGCCTTTATTTAATTAAGCAAGAGGGGTAAGGCAACCCAACAACAAAAAAGTTTGCCCCGCTCCCGGCTGGGTGACCCTACCCCGCTCACTCCCTAACTAAACCGACCAACGGATGAGGTGGCTGGACGTAATCCCACTAGTTGCAGCGTAATAATCCTTTCAACGTTCTCGTATTGAGCCAAAGTGCCAGTCATCTGAGTCATCATCGGCTGATTATCCCTCAAATTGTTTTGCCACCTAGACCGATCTTTGTTATAGTTTACCTACTACGTTTCGGAAATCCTTCGCAAACTCTTCGCTTTTATACTTTCTAGATGTTAAATTAATGGCATGCGTGAATTTCTATGACAGAAATAGAAAAAATAGGCCGCCTTTATATGCTTGGTCCGGTGCAGATAGAACGCGATAACGGCTCACCACTTCAAGGCTTCGAGTCGCGTAAGGCGGTGGCTTTGCTGTGCTATCTGGCGGTGCAATCTCAGCCCGCGTCTCGAACGCATCTGGCCGACCTGTTTTGGGGCGAAAAATCGGAGGAACGAGGTCGCGGTAATCTTAGCCGGGTTTTGCATAACATCTCTTCGATCTTACCCAACTGCCTGCAAACCGATCGCCATCTGGTTCAGTTTCGCCGGCCCACCGTCCTGTGGCTCGATACCGATGTGTTTCGTGATTTGGCGCGCTCCCCCCAAGTCGAGGACCTTACAGTGGCAGCGACCTTGTACCAGGGCGATTTGATGGCCGACTTCTACCTGGACGACTCGCCCCAATTTGAAACCTGGTTGGTGGCCGAACGCGAAAGCTGGCATCTTGAATTTCGTCAAGTCTTACAAAAACTGGTCAACCATCACCTGCAAGACCGCGATTACCGGCAGGGCTTAAATTATGCCCGCCAACTGCTCACCCTGGACCCCTGGCGCGAGGAAGTTCACCGCCAGGTCATGCAGTTGTTGGCCGTCACCGGCCAGCGCAGCGCCGCCCTATCCCAATACGAAACCTGCCGCCGCATTTTAGCCGATGAGCTGGCGGTTGAACCAGCGCTGGAAACCGTGACGCTTTATGAACAGATTCGTGATGGCCGGTTAACGCTTGATAGCCACGCCGACACGGTTTATTCAGGCTTACTTGCCCCTGCCCCGGCCGTCTCTGCGGCCGCCTCGCTGCCGGCTTTGTTTCCGACAGCCTCCGCTTCAACCGCTGACACGCCCTTTGTGGCTCGCCAACAAGAACTCGAGCAGTTAGACAATTTTTTAGCGTTAGCCCTGACCGGGTCCGGTTCGGTCGCCTTTGTCATGGGCGAAGCCGGCAGCGGCAAAACCGCGCTGGTCCAGGAATTCGCTCGCCGCGCTCAGATGCAGCACCCGGAACTGATCGTCGTTGGCGGCAACTGCAATGCCTACGGCGGTATCGGCGACCCCTACCTGCCCTTTCGCGAAATCTTGGATTTGCTCACCGGCGACGTTGAAACCAAATGGGGCATGGGTATTTTTAATCAGGATTACGTCCAGCGGCTGTGGCGATTAATCCCCTTTGTAATTCACACGCTGGTCACCACCAGTGCCGATTTAATCGATATCTTCACCTTCGATGCCAATTTGGTGGCCCGCGTGGCGGCCACAGCGCCCAATGGCGCCCCCTGGTTAACCCAGTTGCAGGCGCTGGTGGCCGAAAAAAAGGAGGCCAAAGGTCCGGCCAGCTACAAACAGCACGATCTGTTCAATCAATACACCAAACTACTGCAAACGCTGGCCAAACAAGCCCCGCTGCTGTTAGTCATCGATGATCTGCAATGGGCCGATGTCGGGTCGATCAGTTTGCTGTTTCATCTGGGCCGGCGGCTAACCGGCAGCCGGATCTTGCTCGTCGGCATCTATCGCGAGTCGGATGTGGCCGTCGGCCGCGACGGCCAGCGCCACCCCTTGAGCGCGGTCCTCAACGAATTCCGGCGGCGCTTCGGCTCGCCCCATCTCGCCCTGGGTGAGGTTGAACCCAAAGATTTTACCGAGGCGCTGCTGGATACCAAGCCCAACCGGTTAGACGCGGCCTTTCGCGAGGCCCTGCATCGACACACCAAAGGGAATGCCCTATTTACCTTGGAGGTTCTCGGTGAAATGGAACGGCGCGGCGATTTGATTCAGGATGAGGCGGGCTGTTGGATCGAAGGGCCGCAGTTGGATTGGACCATGCTCCCGGTCCGGATTGAAGGCGTCATTGGCGAACGTTTAAGCCGCTTGCCCGGCGAATTATATGAAACGTTGAAAATCGCCAGCGTTGAAGGCGAAACGTTTAAGGCCGAAGTGGTGGCTCAAGTCCAGGCCGTTGACGAGCGTATTATGATCCGGCGCTTAAGCCACAGTGTGGACCAGCAGCACCATCTGGTGCTGGCTCAAGGGCGACAATGGCTGAGCGCCGCCGGCCCTCGTTTATCATTTTATCGCTTCCGGCACAGCCTGTTCCAGCATTATCTGTACCAGAGTTTAGATGAGGTGGAACGGGCCTTTCTGCATGAAATGATCGGCGGTATTTTGGAACAATTGTACGCCGGCCAAACCGAAGACATCGCCGCCCAATTAGCCCTGCATTTTGAAGCCGCCGGCCGGCCGGATCAGGCCATTAACTATCTGCTGCTGGCCGGCAATCGCTCGATGAAATCGGCGGCCTACGATGAGGCCATTGTCAACTATCGCCAGGGCCTGCGGCTGTTAGAGACCACCACTCAGGTCGAGGAGCCGGCCCGCAAGAAGCTAAAATTGTATCTGGCCTTGGGGCAGCCGCTGGTGATGACCCAGGGCTATGCCGCGCCCGACGTCGAACAGGTTTATCTGGAAGCGCAGCATTTACTCCCGGAAATCGACGACTTGGGGCTGATGATTCCGGTCATTCGCGGCTTGTGGAACTGTTACCTGGTTCGAGCCGAACATCACCACGCCGAAGAATGGAGCAGCCGGCTCTTCACACTGGCCGAACAGAGTCGTGACCCCATCGCCTGCATTGAAGCCCACTGGGTTAAAAGCGAAACGATGTTCGCGTTGGGCCAATTTGACCAGGCCCGGCAGCACCAGCAGGAAGCCATCGCCCGCTACGATTATGATCTGTATGAGGCTTATCCTTATCGCGCCGTACAGGACCCCGGCTTATCCTGCCGTCACTTCCACGCCGCCACGCTGTGGCTGCTCGGCTA
>JAGRCC010001106.1 GCA_020433785.1 Anaerolineae bacterium | reverse complement strand
GGCACCAGCGCGGCAACCTCAACCTCCGCTGCGGCCCAATTGACGATAACAGCCGGTACACCCGCCCCCACCACGCTGCTCACCCCGGCTAATGGGGCGATCAACCAATCAAGCCAGCCGCTATTGAGTTGGAGCGCCGCTGCCCAGGCCACCAGTTATCGGCTGGAGCTGTCTACTAACGTCGGGTTTGCGCCCATTGTCTACTCGGCTGTGGTCAGCGGCACCAGTCATACCCCTTCGGTCAATCTGCAAAGCAGTACCATCTACTACTGGCGGGTCATCCCGTTGAATAGCTGCGGCAGTGGCCCAGCCTCTGATATATTTAGTTTCGCCACCGTCGCTATCGCCTGTCGCACGCCTAATGTGTCCATTCCTGATGGCAACTCTACCGGAATTGCCAGTACCATCACCTTGACCAATACCACTCCGGCAAACGGCCTGAAAGTCTATCTCGACGTGAGCCATACCTGGGTTGGTGATTTGAGTTTTAAGTTAACCCATGTAGAGACAGGCCGGAGTGTCACCCTGATTGACCGGCCCGGTTATTCCGGCCAGGGATTTGGCTGCTCCGGAGATAATATTGACGCCACCTTCAGCGATGACGCTGCCAAACCAGCCGAAAGCAGCTGCACCAGCGCAAGTGGCCTGACCGATGGCCCTTACAGCCCTAACAGCCCTTTAAGCCTGTTCAATGGCGAAGCCTTAAACGGCACGTGGCGACTTACTGCGGTTGACAGTGAAGCCCCGGATGCCGGTCAACTGAACAGTTGGTGTCTCAGTCCAGTCGGGGCGCCCCCGGCGATACCCCCCGCCTACACCAACTATTTACCCATTATTTTGAAATGATGACGGATGGATATCCGTATAGGCAGTTAAAATGGGGAGCCAAACGGCCAGCAACTGTGGCAAAAGAGAATGAAATATGGTAGGATGCGCTTTAGGCAATATGATCCAACCCACTACCTTAGATAGAATCTAACCAAGCCATTTCTAGCCAAAAAAGCCAGATGTTTGATCCACGAAGGACACGAAGTTACACTAATAAAAGAAAAAATTAGTGTTCCTTGGTGTGCCTTCGTGGATTATATTGCTTTATTTGGTTCCGGCTCGTCCGGACTAAGAGTTACGCAGTTGGGTGTAACAAGCAAGGTGACAGTCAATTTTTATCGAAAATGAACGTCCGTTTAGCCCAAACAGGTCGAGTTATCATCGCCAAGTGACTGTCACCTTTTGAGATTTTGACAGAGGCACAACATGCGATCTTTTCCATTCATTCTTAATACCATTATGGCCCTTTTGGCGGTTATTACGGCTTCTTGTCAGGAAAATGCCACTCCCTCGGCTCATACCGAACAGGCCACCTCAACCGTAACGGCCACCATGACCCTGCCCTCCCCCGAATTAACCACGCCAACGAGTCCGGTTGTGGCATCTCCCACCGTCCAAATGACACCTGGTCTCTTGGCCGCTACGGCACCAGTTGTCGCCGCTACTAAAATTGGGCCGGCTTGTACGGAGATAGGCCAGACCTGGACCTCCCCCATCGATGGCGTAGAGCTGGTCTGTGTTCCGGCCGGTGAATTTCTGATGGGGGCTGCTGAAACCGACCTTCAGGCCAAGGATGATGAAAAACCGCAGCACCCCGTGTATTTGGATGCTTTTTGGATTGATCGCACCGAAGTCACCAATGCTAATTTCCTCAAATGTATCGACGACGGCGCTTGTCAGCCGGAGATTTTTGAACTGTCGGCTTTGACTTATACCCCCTATGCGGTTCATCCGG
>JAGRCC010001105.1 GCA_020433785.1 Anaerolineae bacterium | reverse complement strand
AGAACCTCGTCGCCCGATTTTCCCATATCGGCTAACGCCTTTGACGCCAGCTACGGCGGTTCGCCGGAGGATGCCTTTGTCACTAAACTGGCAACTCTGTCCTCAACCCCCACCCCTGAGCCGGTTCCGGCTCACTCATGCGCCCCGACCGCGTTGGGTACGATTACGGTCGGCCAAGAGCCGCGCGGGCTGGCCGTCGACTCGCCGCGCGAGCGGGTGTATGTCGCCAATTACGGTAGTGACAGCGTCTCGGTTATTGACAGCCGAACCAACACAGTGCTTAAAACGATCGCGGGCATTACCGCGGCCACCGGCATCAGCCACGATCCCCACCACAATATCATCTGGGTTACCAACTCATCGACCAATCAGGTTACCCCGATCCAGGCCAATGCCGAGGCCACCGCTTTTACCGTATTGCCGGCCATCGCCGTAGGCGAGAGTCCCTGGGGCGTCACCTACGATCCCATTCACAATTACATTTACGTCGCCAACAGTCTGTCTGATTCGGTCACGATCATCGATGCCGACAGCCGGGTTGAAGTCACGACGCTTAGCGGCAGTTTTCTACGCCCCTTTCACCTGGCGGCCAATCCGGTCACTGGCAAAGTCTATGTGGTCAACTTTGGTGGACCGGGGCACAGCGTCGCCGTCTTAAATGGAACAAGCGTTAGCAGCGTGGTCAGCCTGTATGACAGCAAAGAGCCGTACGGCCTGGCCATCGACGAAACGCGCAACTTAGTCTACATCGCCACGGTTGAGCCGCACCGGATAGTGGTCATCGGCCCGGCCAACGGTCGGCTCGATCAATTTTTGGGGTGGGCCGCCTTCCATCGCGGCTTTGGCAATCCCAATCGCCCGGTACCGATGCGTGTGCTGGCGGTCAACCCCACCATCGGGCCGGCCGGTGACGGTGGCCATCTGTGGGCCACCACCACCACCGCCGACGGCAGCGAAGCCAATCAGGCTCTAATGATCCCCAAAGGTTGGACCAGTTACTTCAATCAACCATTTGCCCAAGATGTTGGTACCTATCCCGCCGACGGCATCGCCATCGACCGGGCCACCAACCGGGTTTATGTTTCCAGCGGCTTTGCCCCCGGTTCGGTCACGGTCATTGGGGATCACGCCACCCTGTGCGCCGATGTCTGGTCTAAGATCGCTGCGGATGAACCGCCTCAGGTCTCCCCCGATCCGGATGGTCCGCAGATCGGCGTCGAGATATTCCGGGCCGACGAGACCGGCGACAAAGCCGGTGACATTAACGGGGACGGCCAGGTTAACCTCCTTGATCTGGTTATGGCGGCCTCCCTCTTTGGCAGCGACGCACCCGAAGCGGATGTGAACCAGGATGGAACGGTAGACGTGATCGATCTGACGATTATAGCCGGTAACTTTAGATCATAAGCGATTGTGCACCGGATGGGTTGGTTAAGATTGATGTGTCGTTGCCCTAACATATCGATTGATTGGTCTCCTGTCCTATTTCTGTGGGTTTAGCGTCATCTGCGCCTCTTGTGTTTAATTTTCCGGCTCAACTTCTGGCTTTTTTGGTCAGAAATGGCTTGGTTAGACACTAAATAATTGTGAATTGTGAATAATTAATGGTGGATGGTGAATGAAAAATAACTTCACAATTCACCATCCACTATTCACTATTCACAATTTGTTTTTAACAGGATCAATAAAAAATTGTCGATGTGGAACCGTTAGATGCTAATAAAAAATGAGGGGGACTAAGTCAGTCCCCCTGTCGATTACATTGTTTATCAGTCGGGTAAACTAGTTAGTTAGCGTCCCGCACATCGGTTCCGAGAATAGTGCCGTCATTGCCGTCCACTTTAACATCGATGCCGTTGTCCAGTTCGACCTCATAGATCAAGGCGCCGCCGTTCTCATCCATATGGTCAATTTCAACGGCCAGCGTTTTGGTTCCGGGATTGGCAGCTTCGGCCGCGGCCTGAGCTTCTTCGGGGGTGATGCCCATTTGATCAGGAGAAGCTGTGGTTTCGTCGGTTTCATCAACCTCGTTCGACTCATCGGCTTCGTTCTCTTCGTCAGCTTCATTATCGGCACATTTGTCGACTTCATCGCCGTCATCATCCTCATCGAAGTTACCTTCCGCTTCATGCTCTACGTTATCATCATCGGCGCAGGCGGCGGTATCCTGAGTCGACGGCGCGGCGTTGGCCGACTGCGGCTGCTGGCTTAATAAGACCCCCGCCCCCAGACCGCCGAGTAACAACCCTAACAGGATGATCGCAGTAAAGATAAACTTGTTGATTTTCATATAGTTGTGCTCCTTTTTGATTTAAGAAATTATAGGTAGTCCGAGAGAGCTATTCCCTCGTACCACCGCAGTCTACCGAGTCACCATGAAAATGGCATGAAGCGAAGATGAAGAAAAAATTCATAGAGTTATGAGTTACGCAGTTCAAAAGGTGACAGTCACTTAGGCGTGATAAATCGACTTGTTTGGACTAAACGGACGTTCATTTTCAGCAAAAAGTGACTGTCACCGGGTTTGTTATACCCAACTGCGTAAGTCCTA
>JAGRCC010001104.1 GCA_020433785.1 Anaerolineae bacterium | reverse complement strand
GCGCCCTCAACCGCTTGAGCCATCCCCTGGCATAAAGCAAATGGAATAGCGACGTCTTCATCAGGTTCGATGCCATACTTGGCTTCATACGCCGCGATGAAATCTTGATTGCTAAAGGGCTTGCCCGCCAGCACGCCTTCCCAGGGAGCCAGGGGGTGCCACGCTGAGTGGATCATAACCCCGTTGGCGGCATCGCCGACACCTTCAAGATATTCCTGTTGGGTGCCCTGGCTTAAGTAGACGGCTTTAGGTTGATAACCCACCGTTTGGAGGGCGCGGGTGAGCTGCACGGTTTCTTCCGGGGAGGCGGTCAAGCCAATGAGAAATTCCGCGCCACTGTTCTTGACGGAGTTGGCCAAGGTAATCCAATCGGCGAAACCCTCTTCCGGCCATTGTTCGTTATAGACCAGTTCCATACCTGCATCCGCCAACAAACTGGGCAGTTCGACCATCTGGCCCTCACTCACTTCAACTTCGCCACCCACCAGTCCATTGGCAATGCTATTGGCAAAAAAGTCGTCAGCATGAACAATGGCCGCTGTTTTGGGCAGCTCTTCAGCAGGGACCCGGTTAGTGAGCAACTCAATAGGACTCTGACCAACCTGCTCAGCCGCGACCGGCTGGAAATAGAAGAGGGTATCAAAGCCGCGCTCGTAAATACGCTGCGCGGCACCGGATGGTATCGGGTAGACCATGTTGTTTTGTTCGGTAATGGCGCTGACGGGGAACGTGAGGCGGCTAGAGAAGGTGCCAAACAGCAAGTCGGCCCCATCCACGTTAATCAGACGCTCGTGCTGGGTAATGGCCGTCTCGGTATCGGAGCGATTATCGCTAACAATGACTTCCAGCGGTCGCCCAAGTAGGCCACCTGACTGGTTAATTAAGTCGGCACATAACTCATACCCTTCTTTGTGCTTCTGCCCATTCACCGAAAAGCCGCCGGTCAGGGGTAACGAGGCGCCGGCAATAATCGGTTCGCCGGAAGCGGTTTCGGCCATGGCTGAGGAGGTTTGGCCCGTTAACATCGCCTGAGCATCCTCGGTACTGGGAATGCACAACTTCCAGCCCGGTTCGATAATGTCAGAATTATCAATTCGGGCATAGCTATCATCAGCACCACGGGCTTGGTTGGTCGCCTCAACAATGGCCGGAAAGGCTAAAACGTCGCCATAAAATTTGTCAGCCAGATTAGAGAGCCAATCGTCAGCCTGCACAATGGCATCTTGATCGCAGGCTACCCCTTGTAGCATCGGAGCTGCTAAAATCGTAGCCGGGGTAAGACCCAGCATAAATGTTAAAATCAAAAGAATATTAAAAAATCTTTTCATAGTTCACCTCCTCGTGAAAGTTAACAGCTATGTTTGAACCTAGAGCAATCTACAGCATTTAATTATTTACTTGCATAGGCCCCTCCTCCCTGCAAATAATGGGCGGTGAAAGATACGTTAGGAGATTGGAGATTAGAGATTGGGAGACTGGCTCTACAAATCTCCTTATCTCCTCATCTCCATTTTTGGTAGTGCGGAAGTTTTTTGTTTTCTATTTTTTATCGTTCACCACGCACGAATTTTTGGTTCACCGCCCTGTATCAATGCCAGACATACGAGCCAATACGTCAAAAATAATCGAGAAATCGTAATGCCCTAAACCCATCCCGCGCGCCGCTGACAGATATTCATTGGTGGTTGCGGTTGTGGGCAGCGGCACATCAAGGTGTTGGCCTAACTCAATCGCTAGATTCAAATCTTTTTGCATCATATCGCAATCGAACATGGCTTTTTCGGGATGACCCAGAACAAATGGCCCGCGATAACCGACCATCGGTGAGGCAATGGCGCTGTTGACCATCACCTCAACTGCTTGCTCGCGAGAGATACCGCTCTTTTCGGCCAGCAGCACCCCTTCGCTAAAAGCCAGCATCTGCACAGCCAAACTCAGATTGACGGCAATTTTCATGGCGACAGCCTTGCCGTTTTCGCCCAGATGAAAGACATTGGGGCCAATATCCAACAGGACCGGCCTGACCTTTTCGTAACCCGACTTATCCCCCCCAACCATAAACGTAGCTTTGCCTTGCTCGAGAGTCACGGTGCTGCCGGAGACCGGCGCATCGAGCATCATCGCGCCGGTTTCCGAAGCCACCTGGGCGGCCAACTCTTTGCTGTAGTCCGGACTCATGGTGCTCATATCAACGTAAATTTTACCGGGCGTTAATCCAGCCAGGACCCCATCTGGTCCTTGGGTGATGGCCTGCACAGCTTTGGTGTTGGTTACCATCGAAAAAACAATATCTGAGGCTTCGGTCACTTCGCGGGGTGAGTTGGCCCAGGTCATTCCCATCTCAATAAGCGGCTCGGCCTTTGATTTGGTGCGGTTATAGCCGGTTACGGAGCGCCCGGCGTCAAGCAGGCGCTTGACCATTCCGCCGCCCATGTCGCCCAAGCCGACATATCCAAGATTAGGCATAAAAATCCTCCTGTTTGTAATGAAATGACAACTTGTTTTTATGTATCACTCAACCGCAAAGAGGCAAACCCAATTGGATCAGTTTATCTCTTTAGGGTGAGTTTCAATCAATTTGTGATAGGCTTTA
>JAGRCC010001103.1:2887-3933 GCA_020433785.1 Anaerolineae bacterium | reverse complement strand
CTTTAGGCACTTCCTGAATCCACTGAGCGTGCTCGAGGGAATGCTTCGAGGGAGAGGGATCATCAAAAACGGTAGGCCAGTAACTTTCCATCATCTGATACGTTACCCGACCATATAAAGGCGAGCCAACGGTAGCTACGATGCCTTCTGCGTATTTCTCCAATTCTTCATCATAGGTAATCCAATCCAGTTCTCCGTTTGGCCCGGCTGCGAAGCCATCGAGTGATATATGCATGAATAAAACAACGTTTCTCATTTCGTATTTCCCACATAGGCCTCTTTCAAAGCGGCGATGTCGATTTTTTTCATTTGCAGCATCGCTTCCGTAACCCTTTTTGCTTTCTCAGGATCAGGATCGCTCATCAACTCCAAGAGAGTATCGGGGATGATTTGCCACGATACGCCGTATTTATCCTTGAGCCAGCCGCATTGTTCAGCATCGGGGTCAGCCGAAAGCTGCTGCCACAGTTCATCGACTTCTGCCTGAGACTGGCAGTGAACCATAAATGAAAAGGCTTCGGTGAAGGAGAAGGCATGCCCGCCCGCGCTGTCCATCGCCATAAAAGGTTGTCCAAAAAGTTCGAAAACGGAATGGATCACCGTGCCTTCGATTTCATCACTGCCGGGGCCATAACGCTCGAGCCGGACGATGTCCGCGTCATCGAACAAGGCGGTATACAAATTCATCGCCTCTTCGGCTTTGCCGGCCTGCTCACCTACAAACAGCAAAAAGGGCATGATTTTTTGCGGCTGCCCGACGAGATTTAACTGCCAGGAAAGGCCAAATTTATCCTCAAGCCAGCCGAATTTTTCGCTAAACGGATAAGCAGCCAGTTCCATCAGCGCTTGTCCGCCTTCTGACAGGCTGGCCCACAGCGCATCGATCTCTTCTTCCGTTTCGCAGGTCACAAAGAAGGAGGTCGCCGGTGTGAATTTGAAGAGAGGCCCGCCGTTTAGGGCCGTAACTTCCAGTCCGGCGAGTTTGAAGGTCGCGGTTAATATCGATCCCGCTTGACCCGGTCCGGCTTCGCCATAGCGGGCAACGT
>JAGRCC010001103.1:0-2848 GCA_020433785.1 Anaerolineae bacterium | reverse complement strand
AAAAATTCATCGCCTCTTCGGCTTGGTTATCGAACCATAAAAATGGGGTTATTTTTTGCATGGGTTTTCTCCTTAATGTCGATGATTTAAAGTTAATTATAGTTGCCGCCCTTTAAAAACCGAGGTAGTTAAGTTCTCGCTGTTTCGCTTAATGGAAGCGTTCTAGCGAGAAATTCAAACATAGCCTGGTTAAATTGGGCGGGCCTTTGCAACGGTGCAAAATGACTTACACCCGGTAGGTCGACCAGTTCCGCATCGGGAATGGTTCGAGCGAGATATTCGGCGTGTTCGCGCTTGATAAATTCATCGTGCTCGCTGTGGACAATAGTGACCGGTACGCTGACCTGGGCCAAATCGTCTGCTGAATAATTGGGTTCTGTTTGCTGCATCAGACTAACGGCTTCGGCGAATGGCTCGAACTGGTCCGGAGTAGCCGATAGCTGGCTGTAATCTTGTTTGTGCCGATTGAGACAACGCCCGATGATGGGGGTGAATACAAATTCCTTGGCCCCGCTCGCATCGACGTTGCAAGCAAAAAAGAGTACGCCCGCAACCTGCGTGGGTGCTTCCAGCGCGAGCATCAAGGCGACGACCGCACCATCACTCCACCCCACCAGCCCCACCTGCTCAAGGTGTAAGAGATCCATCACCGCTAATACGTCGGAGGCCATGCGCTTATAGCTAAACTGTTGTGCGTCGCGGGTGCTACGGCCGTGGCCTCGACTATCGATCACAATGGGGCGATAGCCATTCTCGACCAGCGCCGGAACTTGATACCCCCAATTACCACTATGGCCGAGGCCACCGTGCAGCAGGATTACCGGTTGGCCGCTCCCATACGTTGCGTACCAGATTCGGGCACCGTCATTTTCAACATAGCCGTGCGCATCAGGGTCGGGTAATGGTGCAGCCCCATCTGCTTCAAATTTGCTGAGGTCATCGTCGTGAAATTCCATTTTGATCTCCTTACAATATCTGAGTTATTTGACCACGCGAAATCCCAGATGCGTGACGCCGGGAGCCTCGATTGCGCGGATGCGTTCCAGTTCAAACTGCTTTGGTTCCAGATTATCGAACAACCGGACGCCGCTGCCGAGCAAGACGGGCGCTACGTCGACATAAATTTCATCAACAAGCCCAGCCTTGAGACCTTGCTGTAAGATATTGGGTGTGGAGATGACAACATTCTTGTCTCCTGCCGCTTCCTTGGCCTGATGAATAGCGCTTTCGACGCCGTCGGTCACAAAGGTAAACGGCGAACCTGCCTTAACCCATTCCTGCGGAACAGTATGGGTAACAATAAAGCACGGTGCTCCGGGGGGATGACCGCCCCACGCCTGGGCAATATCAAAGGTTCTTCGGCCCCAGATGCCCGCCCCAGATGAAGCAAACGCCTCTTTAAGGATTTCCGCGCTCTGGGCCGAGACCTTAAGCACCATATGGCCATCCGAAATAGGCACTTCGGTGTCACCGCTGAAATACCAATCAAAGAGCCGGTCGCCGCCGTCGCCCAAACCATTGTCAGGGCCATCGTTCGGCCCGGCGACAAAGCCGTCCAGCGACATCGTGATATTAAATACGACTTTTCCCATCGTCATTCTCCTTTAGAAATAATCAGGCCTTTGTCCGGGGCTGATAGGTGAGAAAGGCGACGCCTGTACCGGATGTCTGGGTATCGACAAGTTGCAGTCTTTTGAGATCGCCGCCATTCTCAAAGAGACGCTTGCCCCGGTTTACAACTACCGGATGAACCAACAGCGTAAGCTCATCGATCAGATCTTGTTGCAGCAGCGACCGAACCAGAGTTGGGCTACCGGCAACGCCGATGTTCTTGCCCGGCTGCTGTTTTAGCTCGGCGATGGCTTCGGCTAGATTGCCTTTGATTAAACGGGCATTGCCCCATTCGCCCCACGTGACGTCGTCCAGCGTGGTAGAAACCACATACTTGGGCGTACGGTTGATATGGCTGGCGTAGGGTTCGTCTGTCGATGTCGGCCAGTATTCGTGCCAATCCTGGTAAGTTACTCGCCCCAGCAGAACGGTGTCCTCTGCTGCGTTATGGGCGCTCATAGCGGCCAACATATCCGCATCAAAGTTGTCAAACTGCCATTCGTTAGGCGATTCGGTCACGCCATCCAACGATATAAATAGTGCTGAAAGAACTTTTCGCATTGCATTCCTCTGTATATAACAGTATTCTCTTACTTTTATCTTCGCCAAGGGATAAAAGTTTGCAGGCGATTATCGCGTAGCCACAACCCGCCCCAAACCATCGCCCCGATAATGACGGGAAAAAGCATCGAAAACAGGTCTGATCCGGCGCGGACATGGGTAGCGACTGCGCCACCGAGATAGCCTGTGAGCAAGATGGCTCCCAGCACCGAAGTGGGCGAAATTATATAGATTACAAGACAAACAAGTTCGAGCAGGCCGATGCCAAAAACTAAATTCTCAGCGTAGCCGAGTTGTGCTGTGGCGGTCATGGCCTCAGGGTGCTGAATGATTTTGATGATCGCATCGAAAGCAAGGAAGAGGACTGCCAGGGCGCTAATGATCCACCCGGCCCAGAGTAATTTTTTTGGAACAAAACTTGTTTGACTGAGTGTTTGCATAGGTGTTTTCCTTTTTGTGGAACGCAGATTCACGCAGATATTTATCAACGTTTATCGGCGAAAATCTGCGTTCCTTTTTACCTCACGTCTTGAATGAAAACTTTATTGAGGATAGTCGTAGCTTACCATCCACTGAATGCCAAATTTGTCGGTCAACATGCCGAAATAGGAGCCCCAAAAAACCTTGTCGAGCGGCATGGTGACCTGCCCACCGGCGGAAAGCCCGTTGAATATTT
>JAGRCC010000121.1 GCA_020433785.1 Anaerolineae bacterium | reverse complement strand
ACCACAGCCTCAGTTCGGCTTTGAGCGCCGAACTTACTCATAATGGCGTTGACATGAAACTTGACCGTGTGCTCGCTGATATCTAAACGGCGGGCAATAGCCTTATTCGGCAGCCCTTGAGCCAGTTGTTGTAAAACCTCCAACTCTCTGGGGGTCAATGCTTCAGCCAGTTGCCCCAACGGCGCCGGCGTCGCCAGTAGGGAGGGGGTAAATTCCGGGTCGAGTGTAACCAAGCCCTGAGCAGCAGCCAGAAGAGCCGCTTGGAGCTTGCCAAAGTCCGCATCCCTGGGGAGCAGGCCGCGCGCGCCGGTAGCCCAGGCATCAGCCACGACGGCTTCGTTGGGCAAGAGCAGCACTAGGGGTAAATCACTCTCCTGAATATCGCTGAGCCGCTCTAACGCAGACGCAGGATCCCAGCCTAAATCGTACAAAATAACGTCAGGAGAATAAACCTCTAAGTGGCTCCATAAATCAGAAGCGGTATCAACTTGTCCCACAATGATGAAATCGGATTGATCGCTTAATAGGGCGAACAGTCCGGCCCGAGCTAGTGGATCGCCGGCCATGATCAAGAGGCGTAGGTTGTTATTTGTTGTTGCAGTGGAACTCATGGTGGTCGCACCTGAATGATTTGAATAAACATAACCTGATGCGCAATATTCTTGCCTTGGAGATTAATTATATGTTATCATTGTATGTGGCCAGTAATGTTGGGGCAAAGTTACCTGGCCGGCTTCTGTGGGTATGTAAAAATTGGTCATGGTAAACGAGCAAAACGCAACTGCGCAAAATAATACGCCGAACCGGTTTAAGCTGGATTGGTTAGTTTCTAATTTGAGATGGCTATGGTACATTTTGGCCGCTCTAGTCATTTTCGGCGGAAGTTACATTACTGAAGGGGTAACGCTCAATACCCAATTGTTGACCATTCTGGGTGTGGGGGCCGTCCTCAATTTATTATACGCCGGTTTGTTGTGGGCCGAATTTTTTCCCGGATGGCTGGCCGTGGTCTCGGTGGTTATTGATGTGGGCTTTGCCATTGCGCTATTGCTTTTATTGAGCAACTATGTTGAGTTCTTGCTGCCGTTAGCCGTCTTTCCGGTATTGATTGCCAGCTTGCGCTGGAATGTTGAAGCTGGTCTGATTGCCGCTATTCCCCTTATTATCATCTATGCCGCTCCGATTTTTACCCTTTATCAAGAAAATGCGTTTGGCGATCGAACCGAACTCCTGCGGGTGCTGCTCTTTTTTGGTATGAACGGCTTGACCATCCTGTTCGTCGGTATTTTGCCGGGCCTGTTTGTAGATCAGAGGGTTAAGGTTGCCCAGGAAAATGATGCTCGCGAACTTGACCAACTCCGGGTGGCTAACAGGCGCAGCAAAATTATCTCTGATTTAGCCTTAACCTTAAGCTCCACGCTTGACTACCGGAAAGTGCTGCGCACCGCTATCGATTCGGCCTACGAGGCGATTTCCGCCGCCGCCGGCGATGATGAATCGACCGTGGGTGTTGTGCTGTTGTTTGAAGGGGAAGACGGGCGGCTGACCGTTGCTGTGGGCAGAAATATCGCGCGCAATTTACAGGGTCGAAAAATTAGCGCTGAAGGCGGGCTGATTAGCCGAACCCTGGAAACAGCCGAGACGACGATTACCTATTCGGCTCAAAACGAAAAGGCGCTGACCTATTTTTCGCCTCGCTGTCGATCGGCGATCTGCGCGCCACTGCGGGCCGGCTATAACACCTATGGCGTTATTTTATTTTGCAGTACACACCCAAAACGGTATACCCAAGAGCATAAAGAGTTGCTGACCACGTTCTGCAGCCAGTCGATTATCGCCCTCCAAAATGCTCAACTATTTGAAGATGTGCGTTTTGAACAGCAAAAAATTCTGGAAAAAGAAGCTGAAGCGCGCCGTAAATTGGCCCGTGATCTGCACGATGGCCCGACACAGTCGATTGCGGCCATTGCGATGCGGTTGAACTTCATCAAAATGGTGGTGCAGAATAACGACTTAGATAAAGCCTATGATGAATTGGTCAAGGTGGAAGACATTGCTCAAAGTGCTACTAAAGAAATCAGAACCATGCTCTTTGCCATGCGGCCGGTCATCTTGGAAACCCAAGGGTTGATTCCGGCGCTTGAGCAGTATGCCAATCGCCTGAATGAAACCGAAGACTTTAGAGTCAATATTTTGGACCGCAACTACAACGGCCAGCTCAATAAGGAAGCTGAGGGGGTTGTGTTTGCCATTGTTGAAGAAGCGGTCGGAAATGCCAAGAAACACGCTGAAGCATCGGAAATAAAAATCAGCGTTATCGGCCGGGATGATTCACTGCTGGTTGAAATTCGGGATAACGGAGTCGGGTTCGATGTGGATGCCACCACCGCCACCTACGATCAGCGCACCAGTCTGGGGCTGATCAACATGAATGAACGGGCCGAGTTGGTGGGTGGCCACTGCCTCCTCGAGTCGGCGCGGGGTAAAGGGACAGCCGTAAAAGTTGAAATTCCGTATCACAACGTAAAGGATGCGGTCAGTTGAGCGAACCGGGCGGTTTGCTGGCCTTTTTGGTGGTCTCCCTGGCTTTTCCTATAGGCTGGAGTCAACTGAGGCCAACCGAGAGCGAATCTTCAAGCGGGCTATATCCGTTGACCGGAATTGTCCGCTTTTTGTATTTTGCCGGTATCCCCTACCTGGCTGTGCTGTTGGGGCTGCTAACGCTCGAACAGTTGGGCCTGACCGGCCTGGTCTACTTCAATTTGATCGATTGGCAAGCCAACCTATTTCTAGAATTTCAACAAGCGGCGACTCTTTTATTGTTAAGTTGGCTGCTGGACAGCGGCCGGGCGATTGTGGCCGGAGGAGCAGCCTTGGTCCTATTGTGGGCGTTTCGATGGGGATTAGGGCAGGCCGGAGTTCGCTGGCCGCCGCGTGACCTGTCAGTGGTTGATATTGTTTGCCTGGCTCTACATTGGGCTTTCTATCGGGCTATTTTTTGGGCGGTTACGGGGGATCTTTATCTGGGGGTGGTGCTAGGTAGCGCCGCTGTGATTTTTGAATGGATTTTACTGTTCAAGATTAAAACCCAGCCCTTCCCGGCCCAGACGCTTCTGCTCGATGCCGTGATATTAATATTAACTGGCACCGTCTTTTTTTACAGCCCTAATCTGTGGCTGCTGCTGCCCTTCCACTGGGGACTGGCGGCGTTGATGGCGTGGCCGGGCTATCAGCTCAGTCATTCGGGGTAGCGCCTCGGTTGAGTGGCGGTTGGGTATCGCTCTACTCGGCAAAATCCTCTTTCGTTTCCTTCAACGTGACAAACGGATAACCTGCCGGCGACTCATCTTTCAACAAGTCGTTGATTTCGGTGGCGGCCTCAAACCGATCGCCGGTGGTGAAGATGAAGGTGATCCGCCGCCGCTTTTCGGAGATGATCGGCGGCAGTTTGTGGTGCAGCGGTCCGAGCGATAATTTGTAGTACCAGGTCTTGGCGCGAGGGTGGTTGGGTTCGATGGGCATTAAATCTTGGCGGGTTAGCAGTTCGTGCCCCAAAACTTTGGCGTAAAAATGAACGGCCCAGCGATCGGCGCGGAAGGTTTTGGTTTGATAAAAGGCTAGCCAATCGATATGGGGGACCGGCTCCGGCGCGTGTTTGACCGGAATACGATACCAGCCTTCATCTTGAACTCTGTGCCAGTCCTCGAGGTTGTTCATTACGGCGACAAGAACGCGGTCATCGGGGTAGATTAGCAAAGCGGTGGCTCCTGGTACGGGTTGTTTATTTATATGATAACGGGATTAGCCGCGGGGAGCAACCCCAAATTCGATTTTTTCGCGGGTTAACTGCCATGTCGGGCACAGGAATTTCTGACTACCAGATTGGCTTTGAGAATGATTTCCCTGGCCGGCCGGGTCGGGTTTTCGATACGCTTGAGCAGCAGTTCCGTAGCGGTTTGGCCAATTTCATAGGTGGGCTGTTCGATGATGGTAATCGGTGGGGTAACTAGCGTCGTCCAGCCGGTTTCATCGAAACTGGCAAAACCGATTTCGTCCGGAATAGCGACCTTGCTTTCGTGCAGCGCCCGAAACGCTCCTACCGACAGTAGGCCGTTACTAGTAAGAATCGCATCCGGCGGCTGTGGCCGGTTCAGCAGCTTCTTGGTGGCCTGATAACCCTCTTCTGTTCTGGCATTAACCTGAATGACCAGATCAGATGAAGGCTGAATACCATAATCTTTGAGCGCTTTCACATAGCCTTGATACCGCTGGCTGCCGGTGACGCTATCCAGGCCAAACATCGCCCCGATGCGCCGGTGGCCATCGGCAATTAAATGCTCGGTCAGCCGGTAGGCGGCATCGACATTGTCGATTGATACGCTGTCGATATTTACGCCCTGAAGCGGGCGGTCAATGATGACCATGGGCAGGTCTAACTGAATTGCTTCAGTAAACGCGCTTGCA
>JAGRCC010001102.1 GCA_020433785.1 Anaerolineae bacterium | reverse complement strand
TTGAGTTTGGTAAAAATACTTTGAACGTGTTTTTTGATGGTATTAACGCTGACCATCAGTCCATCGGCGATTTCCTGATTGGTCTGGCCGTCAGCCAACAGTGACAGCACTTGTCGCTCGCGCTCGCTGAGACTGTTGAGCGGCGTTTCGGTCAAAGCGTTGGCCCGTACGACTTCTTTAAATTTGCGCCGGTTGAAATCCATTTTCTGAAAGAAGTGGACGGCCGCCAAATCGGCCAGCGTTTCGATAGCCAGTTCAACTGTTGGATAACCCGTAACCACGACGGTGGGCAGCCGTCTGGTCAGTTGGCTAATCTCTTTCAACATAGCCACCCCGCCCCGATCGGCGTGGTCAGCCCAGGTTAACGAGATATCGACGACAGCTAACGCATACAGCCGTTTAGGCAGCTCTTCCATAGCGGTCTGAAAATCGCCAGCGACGAAAGGTTTGAAATCGAGATCGGTTATTAACTCTTGTAAAATCTTTTGCCAGGCCGGATCGTCCTCCAGAATGAGAACAGATTGTTTGGACATTTCCTTACTCTTTTTGGATTCAGGTGGCTGGTGCTGTTGCTCCAATGACGATTAAATGCCAGCCATCTTGTCTACTTAATAGGTCTCTTTTTTTACCGGTAACCATATGGTAAAAACGCTGCCCTGCCCTTCCTTACTTTGCACGGTCACGCGCCCGCCAAATCGATCCACAAAGGTTTTAACCCACCACAAACCAAAGCCGAGCCGACCACTCGCTTGGGGACCGCGAGGCAGAGTGGTGTCAAACTCAAAAATGCGGCCTTGCAGCGACTCGGGGATGCCTGGCCCGGTATCGGCCACGGTCACGCTCACTTCATCAGCGCCGGCCTGACCGGTGATGGTCAACACGCCTGTCCCGGCCATGGCTTTAACGGCGTTATCGAACAAATTGTAAAAAACCATTTCCAACTGACGCTCGCCCGCCAAAACACGCGGGAGTTGGCTCAGATGCCGCTGAACCTCGATACCCGCGCCAGGTGCGGCGCGTTTAAGGGCCAGATCGACACAGTGGCTCAAATCCACCGGCTGAGGCCGGGGCAGCCGCAGATGGGCCATCGAGTCGCGGACGAGATCCATCGCCTGCCGGCTGCTTTGAGCGATCTCCGCCAGATTTTCGGCCAGGTAGGGCGAGTTGTCCAGCGCCGTTTCACATTTTTCCTCAATGCCCTGCACCCGCACCGAAATAGCCCCAAACTTATTGTTGAGTTGGTGGACTAAATTGGCGGCCACATCGCCCACAGCGGCAAATGTTTCGGCCAGCACCTGCCGCTCTTGGGCCTGTTTTAAGCGAGTACGATGTTCAGCGTCTCGAATGGCCACAGCCGCATGGTTAGCCAAACAGGTCAGTAGTTTTTTATCCCAATCTGAGAAATCGCGCAAACGGGTGGCATACAAACTAAAACTGCCCACAGCGCTGGGTTCGTCACGCGACGACAGCAGCGGCGCGACAATGGCCGAAACCCAGCCTTTTTTGACGGCCAACTTTTTAGGGCGGAAGTTGGGGTCCAGACGGACATCGTCAATGGTGATCGGTTGGCGAAACTGGATAGCCTGGCCGGCCAAACTACCTTTCAGGACCAACTTTTGACCCGACCGGCGGCCATCGTTCGAGCGGCGTAAAACCAGTGTATCCGGTTCAGACAAGGTCCAAATGGCTCCGGCCGACATATTGAGCAATTCACAAGCCCGCTCGATAATTAGCTCAAACAGGTCATCGATCGGCGCGTTGAGCAGCACGGCCACAATTTCCTGCAAGGCATCGAGTAGACGCACTTCCTCAATGGCGGTGACGGCCTGGTAAGCCAGTGTTTCCAGTAGCTGCTGGTCGAGATCGGTAAAGGCGTAAGATTGGGGGCTTTCGATGTTGAGTACGCCCACCAAATCGCCTTCGCGGGTTAACAGCGGGACGGCCAGTTCCGAACACATGGGTTTACCAACCGGTAGGGGGCGGTAGACTTCGTGCCAGTTGGAACCTTTGAGGTCTTTGATCAGCAGCGACTGCCGGTTAAGAGCGACCCAGCCAATGACGCTGGCTTCATCAGGCAGCAGCGGCGGCAACGTACTCAATGACGCTTCGCCGCTGCCGGCTAGCGCCCGGGTGCGTAATAGATTATGCTTTTTATCGTACAACTCCAGACTGCCGTACTGTCCGGCCGTTAAATCTAAGCCAATGGTCAGAATTTCCTGAAGGGTCTCGTCCAGTTTGGTGCGGCTGTTGATCAGGTGAGACGCCCAATTCAGCTTTTCCATTTCGCGCACCCTGCGAGCCAGAGTTTTATTTAAGCCGCCTATCTGTCGCCCGTGATAAATGGCTATAGCCGCCTGGGAAGCCAAAATATCGAAGATCAACAGGTCAATGTCATCAAAGGGCTGCGGTGTCTGGCGATAAAGGTAAAACGCCCCCACCGCTTCCTGAGCGACCAGCAGCGGGTAACAGACTAAGGTTTCGGCCCCGACTTGCTGTCGGGCCGGCTGGATGGCCAAATCGGTCGTCTCGTAGGAAATACACCGGCGGCGCTGCCTAATAGCTCTCATTCCAAATCCGTTAGGACGAGGGTAGTCATCCCCCGCCGGCACGTCCGGATCGCCCACTGCGATCCGGGTTTGCGGCTCAAAAATCTGGCCAGCCTCATCGTACAGCCAAATAACGGCCCACGCCGCCCCGGTCACTTCGCCGGCGCGCTGGGCTGCCGTTCGAACCGCGCCCTCGGCGATTAAGGTCAACACCATCCGCAAATCATTTTTGCCATCGAGGTGATTGACCCGCCTCCCAATGTCATCGAGCAGCGTTAATATATTGATCAGTGAATTAGCGTTTCTTGCTTCGCCCATGACCTGTTTTCTCCGTGCGTCCTTTATCACCGGCAAAGACGTGTTGGGTTTCTGATTATTGGCCGGCAAGGATTAAGCCCCAATTCTATCATATTCGAGGTTAAAGAACAATGGAGCCGGGAGATGCTAACGATTGTCGGTTGGGTTTTACTTCACATGTGAAGTGTGGTATTATCTCACCTTATATCTAACGATAACTCGATTGGCAGCGTGGTGCGTAGTTACAATGATTACGCACCACATTTCATGT
Organism: Anaerolineae bacterium; assembly: GCA_020433785.1. Next base: position 73 of record JAGRCC010001102.1, on the reverse strand, counting down.
CTTGATTAAAGTCCAATCTATATCATACGTGTTCCTTAATCTTAATAAAGAGGAGTATTTTACCATGTCTAAA